>JAEWKG010000120.1 GCA_023386135.1 Pseudomonadota bacterium
CGACCAGGCTGAAGGACGCGTCACCACCGGTCGCATCGCCGTTGGCGGTGCCAAGGCCGCCGACGCCGTTCGCGTCGATGATCACATTGCCGAAATCGAACGCGATGTCGGCGAGGTTCATCGCCGCGGTACCGCCCACGGCCCTACCGCCGTTGCCCGGCTGCTCGCTGTAGGAGAACCCGCCGTCGCCGCCGCGGCCTTCCGCGGTGAGATTGATGTCGCCCGCGACCCCCAGGCTGGCATTGCCGCCCGCCGGGGTGATGAAGGTCGCGGTGCCGCCGAACCCGTCGGCGCCGTCGCCGCCCGGCGCGACGTTGGGATTGAACCCGCCCGCACCACCTTGGCCCGAGGCATCGACGCGCAGCGCGCCGCTGTCGGTGAGAGTCCCGCCAGAGGCGACGAAGCTCGCCGCGCCGCCGGCGCCGGTCGAGGCCAGCGACGCGGTCGCGGTCTCGGTGTTGCCCTGGCCGTCCGCGCCGATGCCCTGCGCGACGACCGAGACGCTGGTCGTATCGACCGAGCCGCCGGACATCGCGAACCTGGCGCTGCCGCCGGTGCCGGTGCCTGAAACATAGGCCGTGCCGTCGAGCGTGTTCTCCGCCGAGACGCCGCCGAAACCGCTGGCATCGACGACGATGTCCCCGGTTTCCAGCGCCCCTTGCGCCACCGACAGCGTCGCGCTGCCGCCCTGGCCGATCCCGCCCGCGCCTTGAACCGGGGTATACTCGCCCGCCCCATTGGGCAGGCCGCGCGCGTTGACGGTGAGCGACGGCGCGGTAATCGACCCGCCGGTGCCGCCCGCGCGCATCTCCACGCTCGCGGTGCCGCCGGTCGCGTTGAGGCCGTTGGCGGGGCCGTCGAACACGAACGAATTGGCGAAATCGCCCTGCGTCGCATCGGCGGTCACGGTGATGCCGAGGACCGAACTGATCGTGCCGCCCGCGGTGTAGAGCGTCGCAGTTCCGCCCGTGGCATTCGCTGCGGAAGGTCCTTCGGCGCCGAGACCCTGCGCCTCGAGGATCAGGCCGCCGAAGAGGAACGGACCTTCCACGATGGGCGGCGCAATGAGGTTGATCAGCCCACCGGCAGACGCGCCGACAGTGGCCGTGCCACCCGTCGCGCTCCCCGCCGTGGCGAGAGCCGCGCCGGTCGTGCCGTTGGCCGAAACTTCGAGGAACGGGGTGGTGATGGTGCCGCTCGTGTCCGCGATCACCGATACGGTGCCGCCGGTGGCGTTGGGCGTGGTGTCGTAGCTGTCGGGACTGCGCTCTTCGTAGGCCAGCATCCCATTGGCGCTCAGACCGATAAGGTTCGCATTGAGACTCGCCAGACCATCCACCAGCAAGCTGGCCTTGCCGCCGACGGCCTCGTTGCCGCTACCGCCCGACCCGGTCATGCCGCGCGCGTCGAGCGCGAGGTAGTCGAGCGCTAGGCTGCCGCCGCCGCCCAAGTGGAAGTTCAGGCCGTCCACCGAGCCGTACCCAGACCCGGCGAACGACCCATCGCCATTCCCGAACGCGCCGGTGCCGGTGGCGCTGAGGTAGGCCTCGCTCCACGAGTGCTTGCCGCCCACGACGTCGATCTGTGCGCTGCCGCCATAGCCATCGCCGCCCACCCCGTCGTACGTGGTGCCGCCCTCGCCGTCGCCGTAGAATTCCAGGCCAAAGTCCGTGAACAGCGCGGCTTCATCGGAGGTGAATGTCAGGCGCCCGCCGGTGCCGTCACCGCCACGGCCGGATATATAGGTGTAGCCGCCGAAACCTTCGGCCGAGGCGAAGAGCGAACTCTGCAACTCGCCGCCCTGCAGCACGCGGACCGCGATCGTGCCGCCAGTGCCCGATCCGCCGCCATTGTCGGCGTCGCCGCCCTGGCCGCTGACGTCGGCAGAAATGGCGGATTGGATCGCCCCGCCGATCGCATCGATCGCGATGGTGCCGCCCTGGCCGGTGACGCCGACCCCCTCGGTAGTCTCGAAGCGGCCGAAGTCGGTGCCGGCGTGAAGATCGATCTCACCCGAATCCGAGTAGATCGACCCACCGCTTTGTGCCGACAGGGTGATGTCGCCGCCGGTGACGAGGTTGGCGGACAGCCCGCTGGTGCCATACCCTTCCGCATCGACGTTGAAGAAGCCGCCGCTCAGGCACTCGGTGCATTCGCTGTTGGTCGACACAAACGTCGAGATCGACCCGCCGTTGGCCGCGGTTACCGCCGCCGTGCCGCCGTGCGCGAAGCCTGCGCTGGTGGTCGCGCCGACGTTGTTCGCCGAGACCTCGATGGTGAGATTGTTGGTCGAGAGGCTGCCGCTGTCGGCGGTCAGCCTGACCGTGCCGCCGGTGAGGTCAGGAGAGCTTGCCGCGGTCACGCCACAACAGAAGGATGCAACGTCGGCAGTCGCAGTGAGGGTGGTGTCGCCGCTGACCCCGAGCGAGGCCTCGTCCCTGATTGTCAGGTCGATCGTCCCGCCCTTGCCGAAGGCGCCCGCGGGGCTGTTGACGCTCGCCTGGGCTCCCGCGTCCAGATAGAGTTGGCTGAGCGTGACGTTGACGCCGCCACCGACGGTCATCGTGATGTCGCCGCCGATCGGATCGACCGATCCGCCGTCGCCGTCGACCGCGGTGGCATAACCGTAGAGATAGCCCAGCTCCTGGTTCTGCCGGTCGATCGTGATATCGATCGTCCCCCCGAACGCGTCGCCGCCCATGCCCGATGCACGCTGCAATGAATTGCCGCCGACCGCCGAGGCATTGAGGGAGAACTCGTTCACGCCGAGGAAGCCGCCCGCCGGGTCGTCGTCGGTCGAGCCGCTGCTGTCGGCGATGGTGATCGTCCCGCCGTGGCCGACCCCGCCGAACCCTCCGGTCGAGCCAAATTCGGTGAATTCGTAGCTGCCGCCGCCGTCGCCGTGGGCATCGGCCTGGAGATAACCGGTGTTGATCGCCCCGCCGAGGCCGGCGCGGACGTTGATCGTGCCGCCGAACCCGTCGCCGCCGGTCTTGGTGCCGAAGCCGCCGTCCGCGCTGGCATAAAGATAGGTGTAGTCGCTGGTGATGAAGCCGCCGTCGGCGAACAGGTTGACCGTACCGCCATGTCCATCGGCGCCGGTGGTGCCGTCGTCACTCTCCGCGCCGAAGTGCTGGGCGTAGGCACCGAGTCCGCCCGAGACGAATATCGATCCGGCCCCGGTGAACTGATCGGGTGCGCCGGGGAATTCGGGATCGGGCGGGATCAGGCTCGCGGGCCCGGCCGAGATGTCGATCGTCCCTCCGCCCCCGGCGTTGTCGGAATAGATCGACAGTCCCCGATTGGCATTGATCGCCGACCCGCCGACCGCCTTGAGGTGCACCGACTGGTCGCCCAACAGCGTCGCGTAGGTCTCGAACGTGGTTTCGTTGACCCCCTCGACCGACTCGCTGGACGGGGGCGCCACGGTGAGGTCGCCGGTGGCGTGGGCAAAGAGATTGTTGCTGAACCGGGTCGCGCCGATATCGATGTTGCCCGTCGGCGAGGCGGTGTCGCCGGCGGTGAGCACGATCGAGCTGCCGTCCGAAAACACCGAAGTGGCAGGGGCATAGCCGATCGAGCCCGACAGCAGCATCGTCAGCGCCGTGTTCTTGGGCACGGCGACGAAGTGCATCGTCTTGGCGTCGGTGAAGTCGTTCGAAGCCGCACCGGTGGTCGTGCCGGTGTGGACGATCCCGTTCGCATCATCGGTCCCTTCGCCGACGACGATGTCGAAGTTGCCCGCGTTGATCCGCATGTCGACCTTGTTGGCCGCGACGTAGGCGATCGAGCGGTCGGCGCTGACCGTGCCGCCCTGTTCGATGCGCGGGGAGACCAGGGCAATGTATGAGCTGGAATTGCTGCCGGTGAGCTGGGCGCCGGGGCTGATCACGATCGACGAGCCGGGCGTGGTGCCGCGGAACAGTACGTTGCCCTTGAGATCGGTCAGGTCGTCGCCGCCGGTGTTGGCGCTGCCGAACACGATGTCGTTGGTGGTCATCACCAGCCGGCCGACCTGGATGGGCGCGCGGGGGCCGATGACGAAGCCGTTGGGCGTGTAGAACCACACGTTCCCGCCGACATTCTGGCCGCCGCTGCCGTCGCTCGACGAACTGGTGATCTTGCCGTTGAGGCCGATCTTCGCGGTGCCCCCCGGCAGGATGCGATTGAGGACGGTGTAGTCGGACAGGTTGGTGGAAATGAACGAGGCGCTGTAGCCGTCGGGCAGGAAGTCGATCGTCCCGCTGGTCGAGGTGTCGGTCGGCGTCCAGTTGACCACCGCCTGCGCGCTCTTGACGTCGATTGTCGTGCTCTGGCCGCCGGTCGTGACGTTGACCGTGCCGACCCCGCCGGGGCTGACATTGCCCTGGAACCCGCGGCCAGCGTCTTGCGCGTGCGCGGCCTGCGGGCTCACCGCGAGCACGAGACCGAGCGCGCAGCTGCCCATGAGCGCCGCGTGGCGGCGGGTGCGCGAAGCGGAAGTTGTGCGGTCCATCAGCGGTCTCCCCAGGGCAGCAGGCGTGCGGCGATGGTGAACAGCACGCGCGGATCGCTCCGCTCGAGCTGGTAGCCGGCACGCTTAAGCGGTGCTGCGAACGTTAGTCCGAAGTCGATGCGGTCGCCCCAGCGCCCGCGCACCCCGGCACCCGCGCTCAGCACGTCTCGCGGGTCGGGATTGAGCTTGTCGTCGTCGATCCACGCCCGGGCGACATCGAGGAATACGAAGGGTTCGAAAGCGAATCCGCCGCGGGCGCTGGGAACGCGTGAGCCGGCGCGCAGCTCGAACGACGATCCGATCGCGTCGTCACCTACCACCACCCCGGGGTCGAGTCCGCGGCCGATGGTGTAGTTGCCGAAGCTCGCCTGCTCGTACGCGAGCAGCGGGTGGTTCGCGACCTGCACCAGCGGCGCCACCGCGAGCGTGACATGGCGAGCGGGCCGGTATTCCAACGTGCCTTCGAACCGTGCGACAAAGGCCTGCGGGTCCGCCAGCACGTTGCTGATCGGCACGTTGGGCGGCAGACAGGCAGCAAGCGGGGTGCAGTCGTGGCTTGCGCCGAACGCGCCCAACCCCTTGCGCACCTCGAACGACATGGCGCTGCGCCACTGCGGCTCGGCCGGCGAGAAGCCGCGCGCGCCGGCGGCGCTGACGGAATCGATCGCGGTATGCTCGAGCCGCAGGAATGCGACTGTCAGGTCGTCTTCGCTGAGCCGGGTCCCGGCGAACGACAAGTCCTGGTCGACCAGTTCGAGCCCGCCGGTCAGCGCCAGCGAGCCGGTCTGCTGGCGCTGCAAGACGGCGCGCAGGTGGCCTTCGCCGGCGAAGGTCTTGGTCAGGAAGCCGCCGCCCGCGAGGCTCGGCTCGCTGCGCCCGAACAGCACGCTGCCGCCCAGCCGCAGGCCATTCGCGCCGAGCGCTACTTCCTCGCCGAGGCGGATGATCCGTTGCTCGTCCCAATCGACGGTGTTGTAGACGCTGGCGGTGGTGCGGTCGCCGATACCGAGCAGTCCGTTCAACGCCAGTTCGGCGAACAGGCCTTCGCGCCCCGTCGCCTTGGCGCCCAGGTTCTGCGCGCCGATGGTGAGTTCGATCGGGCGATAGTCGACGGTGATGTCGCCCACCACCTCGCCCGGCGCGCGCCCGGCGGAGCGCAGCGTCAACCGCGCGTCGTAGCCCGGGAGGTCGCGCAGCAGCAGCAGGTTGCGGGTGGCGTCGTTGGTGTTGAAGTAATCCTGGTGGGTGAGCGGCTCGAGGTGTTGGGCGATGAGGCCCTCGGCCGGGCCCGCTTTTCCGCGCACCTGCAGCTCGGTGAGCTTGGCCGCGAGCACGTCCATCCGCACCGTGCCGCCCTTGTCGATCCGTTGCGGCGGGATCTGCACCGCGGCGAGGAAGCCGCGCGCGCGCAGCATCGTCGCCGCGCGGTCGCGCACTTCGCACAGGGTGGTGATGGGCAGGTCGCGATTGGCGAACTCGCTCCATGCCGGGGCGAGATCGGCGGCGGGAATGCCGGGCAGCCCGGTGAAGTCGACCGCGGCGAAAGTGACGCGCGCATCGGCGAAGGCAGGCTCGGCGAGTGGGCAGGGACCGCGCTCGATATCGTCGTTGACTGAAAGGCGATTGGTCGGTGCGGGCGTCCGGTCGCGGCCGACCGCCAGGTCGTCGCGCGACGGAGGGGCCGCGGCTTGCGCGTGCGCGGGCGCGATCGGAAACAGCGCCAGCGCACTTACCAGCGCGGATGCACGTATCAGCGTGCGCCGCTTGTTGCGGACCGCAGGCGTCGCAATGCCGGCATCAGGCCCCATTCGGTATCTCCCACAAAACCCCACGCGGCACGCGTTTGCCGCAAGGGGTTCCCTCATCATGTCAGTGGGGTCGTTGCCCCGGGAGCGACCAATTCATGCGGCCGAAGCCGCGAAGGTGTTCAGCTGTCGGCGACCGTCATCGCCGACGACAGGACGTCGAGTTGCGCGGTGCAGCCCTTGGCGATGAGCGCCGACGCCAGCTCGTCCGCGGTGGCGGGCACCGTATCGAGCAGGCGGAAGGTGATTTCGCTTGGGCTCCCGTCCTTGCCGGCGACGACGTACTTCGCGCCGTCGGTGATCGGGGCATGAGACAGGTCCCACACGGTGAGCATCTCGCCATCGCTGAAGGCGGCCTTGCTGTTGGCCTTCGCGCCGTCAGGGCCAATCGCGTACATCGCCTCGCCCGTCGTTGCCGGGCGCCACAGGCGCACTTCGTTGGGATTGGCGATGCACATCGGACCCGACTGGCGGACGTCGACGTACCACAGGTTCGGTCGGGTGACCGGGCCGTCGAGCGCATCGCGCACCGCACCGGTCCGCACCTTCTGCGCCGAACGCTGGCGGGTGAGCAGCGCGAACGTGCCGCTGCGGTCCGCGGTGGCACGGGCGGCGAGCGATACGGTCGTCGGCCCCTTGAACACCCGAGTGCCCTTGTCGTCGAGCACGGTCAGGGTGTCGCCGTTCTGCAGCACGACCTTGTCGGTGGCGGCGAGTTTCTTGCCGACGGGGTAGGCCTTGGCCGACGGGCCGCTCGAGGCGACGACGACGCCGGCCTGTGCGGCGGCGAGCGGCATGACGGCGGCGGCCAGGGCGGCCACGGCCAGGAACGGACGGTTCTTACGAGACCACATAGGCCCCCTCCTCATTCAGTGATTGAGTCCTGCTTAGCAAATTTGTGAGCGCAGAGTCAGTCGGATAGCGCTCGACGAGTGGTTTTATTTCGGCCGCGGCCCGCGTTGGGTCGGGTTTTGCGAGTGCGGCTGCGAGCGCCTCGCGCTCGGCGGCGGGCCATTCGGGTGCCACGCCGAACACGTCGACTGGCTTGGCGCGCCCGCGCAGCACGAGCCGGCC
>JAEWKG010000063.1 GCA_023386135.1 Pseudomonadota bacterium
CGCTGCAGCGCGCCTGCACAGACGCAGTGCAGTGGCCGGAGACCGTCCGGGTCGCGGTCAACGTTTCCGCCCGCCAGTTCACCGCCGCCGGCTTTGTCGACGTCGTTGCCGACGCGCTGCAGGCAAGCGGCCTCGCCCCCGATCGGCTCGAGCTCGAGCTCACCGAGAGCGTTTTCATGGGCGACAGCGACGCGACCGACGAAACGTTCGCCGCACTCAAGAAGCTCGGCGTGCGGCTGGCACTCGACGCCTTCGGCACCGGCTATTCCTCGCTCAGCTACCTTCGCTCCGCCCCGTTCGACAAGCTCAAGGTCGACAAGAGCTTCGTCGATTCGTGCACCCAGAAAGACCAGAACAGCGCCAAGATCATCACCGCGATCATCGGCCTGTCGAAGGCGCTGGGGATGGAGACCACGGTCGAAGGCGTCGAGGCGTTCGACCAGCTCGATGTGGTCAAGGCCCGCGGCGCCGAGCTGATCCAGGGCTGGCTCTACGCCAAGGCGATGCCGCAGGCGCATGTGCTGCAACACATCCAGTCCGGCGAGTTCAAGATTGAGCCGAGCGGACCCGACAAGCACCGGCCCGATCGCCGCTCGATGTTCCGCCGTATCGGCATCATCCACGGCGACCATCGCTACGACGCGGTGATCCGCGACCTGAGCAAGACCGGCGCCTTCATCGAAGGCCTGGTTGGCGTGCCGCTCGGCACCGCGATGGTGCTCGACCTCGGCGGCGGACAGCTGGTGGTGTGCCAGGTCCAACGCTCCGAAGGTGCGCAGATCGGGGTCGAGTTCGAAACCCCGCTGGTCAACGACGGCGCGGGTGGCCTGTGCACCCGCCACCGGGTCAGCCCCTACGCCCTCGCCGCGGCGAGCCTGCCGGTCGCCTCCGCTCCCAGTGCCGCGCCGACGGCGCTCCACGCCGCCGCCAGCGCGCCGCAGTTCATGCAGGTACAGGTCGGCAGCGGCGGCTGAGGCTTTACTCGGGCCGGCGACTGGTTAAGCCGGTTGCCATGAGCAACGCATCTCCTGCTACCTACGACGCGGTTGTCCTCGGCCGCCGCTCGATCCGCGGCTACCTGGACAAGCCGGTTCCGCGCGAGCTGATCGAGGAAGTGATCGAGCTGGCGATGCGCTCGCCCTCTTCGATGAACACGCAGCCGTGGCACTTCCACGTCATCACCGGCGAGCCGCTTGACCGGATCCGGCGCGGCAACACCGAGAATATCCTCGCCGGAGTGCCCGATAGCCGCGAATTCCGCCGCGGCAGCGCCTTCGCCGGGGTTCACCGCGAGCGGCAGATCGGCGTCGCCAAGCAGTTGTTCGAAGCCATGGGCATCGCCCGCGACGACAAGGACGGGCGGCAGGATTGGGTCCTGCGCGGCTTCCGCCAGTTCGATGCCCCCGTGTGCGTCATCATCACCTACGATCGCGAGCTCGACGACGGAGACGACAGCAAGTTCGACTGCGGCGCCGTGACCACTGCGCTGGTCAACGCCGCATGGTCGCGCGGGCTCGGCTGCGTGATTAATAGCCAGGGCATCATGCAAAGCCCGGTGGTGCGGCAGCACGCCGGCATCCCCGAAGATCAGGTGATCATGAAGGCCGTTGCGCTGGGGTGGCCCGACGAGACCTTCCCGGCGAATGCGGTGGTAAGCCACCGCAAGTCCCTCGACGAAGCCGTGCGCTTCGTCGGTTTCGACGCCTGAGACGCCTTCACTTCGCGGCACGAAGGAAACCGCCCGACTGCGAGTCGTTGGATCGTCGGGCTAGCTTGATTGACTGTTAATCTGAGCGACAGGCGCGCGGCAAGACGCGGCTCCTCCACCGCCGGCAGTTCGCCGGCGTCATGGAGAGAAACAGATGAAGTCGATTTCCGCTCTCGCCGTGCTGAGCGCCATTACCCTGGGTACCGGTGCTTTCGCGCAAGAGCTTCCCGCACCGACGACCGACACCACGGTTACGACCACGACGCCCACCGCCAACGGCAATGGCGCAGACGTTGCCCGTAGCACCACCACGACGACGACCACCACTCCGCTCGCCGACGGCACGACATCGGTCGACACCAAGGTAGAGCGGACGCAGTCGGTGACGACGCCCAGTGGCAACACCAACACGGTAACACGCACCACCGCGACCGACGGCACGCACGCCACGACCGTCGATCACAAGACTACGGCTCACACCAACCAGCCGACCGGCAAAAAGCCCAAGTAGGATATCCCGCCCCGCGGCGATCGCGTCGCGGGGCGTCACTTCTGCGCCATTGACGCGGCGCGCTCGGTGAGCGCAACCTGGGGCCGAAGGAGATCGTCCGATGGCCACCACCGCTCAGGAGCGTCCGCAGGAAGCGTCGTCGCTTCACATCCGTCCGATGACGCCGGCCATCGGTGCCGAAATCCTGGACATCGATCTGGGCGCGCCCGACATCGCGGACCCCGTCCCGGAAATCCGCGCGGCGTTGCTGAAATACGGTGTGATCTTCTTTCGCGATCAGCACCTTACCGCCGAACAGCACATTGCGTTCGCCCGCCAGTTCGGCGAACTCGAAATCCATCCCGCCACCCCAAAGGACCAGCCCAACCGCGAGATCCTGCGCATTGCGCACGGTCCCGACAGCCGGGGGCGGGAGAACGCGTGGCACTCGGATGTAACCTGGCGGGAGAAGCCGTCGCTCGGCTCGATCCTGCGCGCGGTGGAGGTGCCGGAGGTCGGCGGCGACACATTGTTTGCCAACATGCACCTCGCCTATGAGCGCCTGAGCGTGTCGATGAAGCGCTTCATTGAGGACCTAACAGCGGTGCATGACATCGCCAGAGTGTTCGCCAAACGGCTGAACAAGCGCCCCGAAGAGCTGCACGAGCAATATCCGCCGATGCGCCACCCCGTGGTCCGCACCCATCCCGAAAGCGGGCTGCCGGTGGTCTACGTCAACACCGCCTTCACCAGCCACATCGAGGGGCTAAGCGAGCAGGAAAGCCGCTGGCTGCTCGATCACCTGTTCGCGACCGCTGCCGATCCGGAAATCCAGTGCCGTTTCCGGTGGCGGACGGGTTCGATCGCGTTCTGGGACAACCGGCTGTGCCAGCATTTCGCCGCGAGCGATTACTTCCCCGCCCGGCGCGTGATGGAGCGGGTGACCATCGCGGGCGACCGGCCGTTCTACCGGCCGCCCGCGGATTGATCAGCGCAGGCTGACGACGTTGTCGCTGGCGCGCGGGTCGATGCGGTCGCCGCGGTAGAGGCTCGCCATCGGCTCGTCCTCGACCACGATCTGCTCGGCGTTGCCGAATCCGTTGAAGCCGGTCTTCATCGCCGCGCCATAAGCACCGAGCATGCCGATCTCGATGTAGTCGCCCGCCTGGATATCGGCCGGGAGCATGAAGGGGCCCTTCATGTAATCGGCATCGTCGCAGGTGGGGCCGTAGAACGAGAACTCGGCCAGCGGTTGGGTGAGGTCGTCCTCCAGCGCGCGGACCGGGAAGCGCCAGTCGATGTGCGCGGCGTCGAACAGTGCACCGTAGGCGCCATCGTTGATGTATAGTTCCTCGCCGCGGCGCTTCTCCACCCGCACGATCAGCGAGGAATACTCGGCGCACAGCGCGCGGCCGGGTTCGCACCACAGCTCCGCGTTGTAGGCGATCGGCAGCGCCTCGAAGTGGCGGTGGATGATCGCGAAGTAATCCTCGAGCGGCGGCGGTTCCATGCCCGGATAGTCGCTCGGGAAGCCCCCGCCGACGTCCACGACGTCGATCACGACCGACGCCTCGGCCACAGCGGCGCGCACGCGCTCGAGCGCCTGGACATAGGCGAACGGCGTCATCGCCTGGCTGCCGACGTGGAAGCACACGCCCAGCCAGTCGCAATGCTGGCGGGTCGCCTGCAACAGCTCGGCGGCATCGGCGAGGTCGCAGCCAAACTTGGCGGCGAGGCTCAGCTCGGAATATTCGGACGACACGCGCAGGCGGACCAGCAGGCGCAGGTCGGAAGCTGCGGTGCCGTCTTCAGCCGTCGTCGCCTCGACGATTTTCTCCAGCTCCTCGATCGTGTCGAGGCTGAAGGTCTTCACGCCGTGATCGAAATAGGCCTCGCGGATCGCCTTGGCGGTCTTGACCGGGTGCATGAAGCACAGCTCGGCTTCGGCCAACGTCTGGCGAACCAGCCGCACTTCGGCGATCGAGGCGACATCGAAGTGCGACACGCCCGCGTCCCACAGCACCTGCAGTAGCTCGGGCGAGGGATTGGCCTTCACCGCATAGAGCGACTTGCCCGGAAACTTCTCGGTGAAGAAGCGGGCAGCGCGCGCAGCAGCGTGCGGGCGGTTGAGGATGACCGGTTCGTCCGGCGCGAGGGCGCGAACTACAGACCGGGCGTCAGGATGATGGTGCAACTCAAGGGACCCCCAAACGGTAAGTTTGAACGAGGCAGCCTTGCGGTT
>JAEWKG010000086.1 GCA_023386135.1 Pseudomonadota bacterium
CCCGCGCGTTCACCCTGACGCTGGTCCTGGCGCGGACCGCGATCATTGCGGCGGTCGCCGATGGGCTTGGCCTGCACCTTCTGGCGCGGCGCGTTCTGCACCTGGCCCGGATTGCCCTTGGGCCGCACGATCGGCGCGTCCTCGATGAAGGCGCGGAAGTTGTCGGGCAGCGGTAGGCGCGTGCAGGTGACGCCGGTCAGCTTCTGGATGTCACGCAGGTAGGCGCGCTCGTCCTCGGCGCACAGCGTCAGGGCAATGCCGTCGGCGCCGGCGCGCGCGGTGCGACCGATGCGGTGGACGTATTGCTCGGCGACGTTGGGCAGCTCGAAGTTGATCACGTGGCTGACGCCCGGGATATCGATCCCGCGCGCGGCGATGTCGGTTGCGACCAGGATCTTGACCCGGCCGGACTTGAAGTTCGCCAGCGCCCGCTCGCGCTGCGGCTGGCTCTTGTTGCCGTGGATCGCGTCCGATTGAATGCCGGCCTGCGCCAGCTTTTTCACCACCCGGTCAGCGCCGTGCTTGGTGCGGGTGAAGATGAGCACGCGGTCCATGCCCTCGGTCTGCGGATAGCGCTGCTTGAGCATCAGCTCGAGCAGGGCCTGCTTTTCCGACTGGCTGATCAGCGTGACGAACTGTTCGACCCGCTCCGCGGTGGTCGCCGCGGGGGCGACCGAGACATGCGCGGGATCGGTCAGGTACTGCTTGCTGAGGTCCTTGATCGAACCCGGCATGGTGGCGCTGAACAGCAGCGTCTGGCGCTCCTTCGGCATCAGCGCGACGAGCTTGCGCAGCGCGTGGATGAACCCGAGGTCGAGCATCTGGTCCGCTTCGTCGAGGACGAGGATCTCGACGCCGTCGAGCCGGAAGGCCTTCTGGTCGACGAGGTCGAGCAGGCGGCCCGGCGTGGCGACGAGAATGTCGGTGCCGCGGTGCAGCTTGTTGCGGTCGCGGCCCACGGAAGTGCCGCCAACGACGACATCGACCTTGAGGCCGGTAAAGCCGCCGTAATCCTCGGCGCTCTTGGCGATCTGGCCCGCGAGCTCGCGGGTCGGGGCGAGCACCAGCATGCGCGCGGACTTGAACGGCGTCTGCCGGTCGGCCTCGCGCAGGCGATCGATGCTGGGGAGCATGAACGCGGCGGTCTTGCCGGTGCCGGTCTGGGCGATGCCGAGAAGGTCGCGGCCCGCCAGCACCAGCGGAATCGCCTGGGTCTGGATCGGGGTGGCTAGGCGATAGTTCTTCTGCTCCAGCGCCTGGAGCACGGGCTGCGACAGCCCAAGATTTTCAAACGACATGTATAATCTCAATGCCATGCGGCAACGCGCGGACGAAAGTCCGGGCGTGCGGCGGGGTGGTGAGGCTCCGGAGAACCTCGTCAACGACCCGCGTGAAATGGGCTGTCAGGTAAAATGGACCGAGACGCGGCCGGGGTAACCTGAGGTTACCTGTTCACGCTGCGTAGGCGTCTCGATGCGCGGTCACATAATTGTGCAAGTGCGAAAAGTCAATGCCGCGTGGCATCCTGCGACCGCGTCTGGTCTTCCAGCCGGGCGATGAGCTGGACCAGGTCGTCCTGCGAGAACGGTTTGGCCAGGCGCGGCACGTCGAGCGCCGTCCCTTCCGGCAGGTCCGCATAACCCGAGACGATAGCGGCGCGGATATGCGGCTGGAGCTCGCGCGCGCGGTGCACCAGTTCGCCGCCGTTCATGCCCGGCATCGCGTAGTCCGACAGCAACAGGTCGAACTGCTCGCCGCGCAGGGCCTCGAGCGCCTCGGAGCCCGAATGCCGCTCGATTACGGTGTGGCCCAGGTCCTCGAGCATGGTCACCGTATTGAGCAGCACGATGGCGTCATCATCGACCGCTAGCACGCGCAGCGGTTCGACCGCGCCGACCTCCGCCTGAGCCGGCCGCGCATCATTGGCCACGGCTTGGTCTTCGGCTACCGTCAACCAGATTTCGGCAGTCGTGCCCTTCCCCGGCTCGCTGGTCAGGACGAAGCGGCCCCCGCATTGCTCGGCCATGCCCTGCACCATCGACAGGCCGAGGCCCGTGCCCTTGCCCACGCCCTTGGTGGTGAAGAACGGTTCGACCGCACGACTGAGAATATCCCCGTCCATGCCCGAACCTTGGTCGATCACGCGCAGTCGCACGTACGATTTTCCGTCTGTGTCGGACGGCGGCAGGTCGATCGCCAGCACGATCGCCCCGCCTTCGGGCATGGCATCGCGTGCGTTGACGATGAGGTTCATCAGCGCCAGCTCGAACTGCGCGCGGTCGGCCAGCACCAGCGGCAGCCGCATCGGGAAGCGCGTCTCCAGCGTGATGTTCGCACCAAGCGTGCGCTCCAATAGCGCGGCGGTGTCGCGAATGCTGGCGACGAGATCGAACGGCGCCAGCCGCAGCTCCTGCTTACGCGCGAACGACAGCAGGCGCTGCGTCAGTGTGGCCCCGCGCTTGGCGCCGTGCATTGCGTTGCGCAGGAACTGTGTCGGGTCCTCGCCCTTATCGATTCTCCGCAAGGCAATCTCGATGCTGCCGGAGATGGCCGAGAGGATGTTGTTGAAGTCGTGCGCAACGCCGCCGGTGAGCTGGCCGATCGCTTCCATCTTCTGCGCCTGGTAAACCTGCTCGCGCGTCTGCTCGAGCGCGTCCTGCGTCATCTTGCGTTCGGTCAGGTCGCGGGTGATCTTGGTGAAGCCGAGCAGGTGGCCGTCGTCGTCGCGGATCGGATCGATCACCACGCTCGCCCAGAAGCGGGTGCCGTCCTTGCGTATGCGCCAGCCTTCGGCGTCGAACCGCCCCTCGGTCTCGGCGGTCTTCAGCGCGCGTTCGGGCACGCCCGCGGCGCGGTCCTCGGGCTGGTAGAAGCTGGAGAAGTGCTTCCCGATGATTTCTTCGGCGGTATAGCCCTTGAACCGCTGCGCCCCGGCGTTCCAGCTCGATACGTAGCCCAGCGGGTCGAGCATGTAGATCGCGTAGTCGGTGACACCCTGCACCAGCAGGCGGAAGCGCTCCTCGCTCCGGCGCAGCGCCTGCTCCGCCTCGCGCCGTTCGGTCAGGTCGCGGGTGATCTTGGCGAAGCCGACGTGCTCGCCGTTCTCGTCGCGGATCGGATCGACCACGACGTTGGCCCAGAACCGGCTGCCGTCCTTGCGCACGCGCCAGCCCTCAGCCTCGTACCGGCCCCCGTCGAGAGCCTGTTGCAGGGCGTGGTCGGGCATGCCGGCGGCGCGTTCCTCCTCGGTGTAGAAGCGCGAGAAATGCTGGCCGACGATCTCGTCGGCGGTGTAGCCCTTCAGCCGTTCGGCGCCGGGATTCCAGCTGCTGACGATCCCGGCGGGATCGAGCATGTAGATCGCATAGTCGGTGACGCTCTGGACGAGGAGATCGGCTTTGCTCTGAGAAATGGTGGAATCCGCCATGCGTCCGCTGCTGAAAGCCTCCCCCTTTGGCTACCCGCGCCGCTAACGGACGCTATCGAAATGCGTTCCACACTTAACCAAAGGTAGTCTATCTAGTGTGACAAATCCGCCGCAGCGAGCAGCGCCTCGGTGCTCGCGTCGAAGCGCGCGCCGCCCTGGTCGATCTTGTGCGCGATCGACTTGCCGAGCTCGACCCCGAACTGGTCGAACGGGTTGATGCCCATCAGCACCGCATTGGCGAACGTGCGGTGTTCGTGAAACGCGATGAGGGCGCCCAACGTGGCGGCGTCGATGTCGTCGCACAGGATCGTCGCGCTCGGGCGATCGCCGGCATAGCTGCGCGCCGGATCGTCGCCCTTTTGCCCCGCCATCAACGCGGCGCCCTGCGCGAAGCAGTTCATCAGCAGGATGCGGTGATGCGCCGGATCGAGCGTGTCGCCCGGCGTCACGCTGGCGATGAAGTCGAGCGGCACCTCGACCGTGCCCTGATGCAGAAGCTGGAATACCGCGTGCTGCGCGTCGGTCCCCACCCCGCCCCAGGTGATCGGGGCGGTCGGCCCGCTCACCGGCGCGCCATCTGCGGCCACTCGTTTGCCGTTCGATTCCATCTCGAGCTGCTGGAGATAGTTCGGGAACAGCGCCAGCCGCTCGTCGTAGGCGAACACCCCGCGCGTCTGGCAGCCGCGAACGACCGCGTAATAGCGATCGGCAAATGCCGCGCGCAGCGGCAGGTTGGCGCGGCCGTCGGTATCGCGGAAGTGCTCGTCCACTGCGCGCGCGCCGGCGAGCATCGCGTCGAACTGGCGCCAGCCGACCGCCATCGCGATCGGAAAGCCGATGCTCGACCACAGCGAATAGCGTCCGCCGACGCTTTCGGAGAACGGCAGCACGCGCGTCTCGTCTACACCCCATTCGACCGCCTTTTCGGGATTGGCGGTCAGCGCGACGACACGGCCATAGGGGTCGGCGATGCCGTGCTGCTTGAGCCACTCGAGCGCGCTCGCGGCGTTGGTCATCGTCTCGATGGTAGTGAAGGTCTTGCTCGCGACCGCGACCAGCGTCTCGGCCGGATTGCAGCGCTCGAAGGCGTCCTCGAGCGCCAGGCCGTCGATGTTCGACACCACGTGTACGTCGATCAGCGCGCCCTCGCGCGACAACGCGTCGATCGCCAGCTTCGGCCCCAGCGCCGAGCCGCCGATACCGATGTGGATCAGATGGCGGATTTCGCCGAAGGTGCCACGGTGGATCGCGTCGACCAGGATGTGCATCCGCTGGTGCAGCGCGCTCGCTTCCTCGACCGCCGCCTCGCTGCCGATGCCGCGCTGCGCGGTGTGCTCGGCGGCGCGGTCCTCGCTGGTGTTGACGCGCTCGCCGGCGAGCAGCGCGGCGCGCTTGGCCGCGAAGCCCTGTGCCTCGGCCAGGGCCTCGAACGCGGTCAGCAGTTCATCGTCGAGGTGGGTCTTCGACCAGTCGAACAGCGCGCCGCCGGGTTCCTCCTCGTCGCCCCAGTCGAGCCGGGCGGATAGCATCTCGACCCGCTGCGCTTCGGCGGCGAACAGGTCGCTGAGCGTGTGCTGCTCGCATCGCTTGATGCGCTCCCAAGCATCGTTCGAAGGCTGGCCCACCTCGTAAATTTCCTTTCCTACTGCGCCGGCTCCCGACTAGGGACTGCGGCAATGTTTGCAAGCGCTCCTACCGCCTTCCCGGCGCACCAGTGTCCCCTTGTCGCCCCGCCCCGGATTTCCTCGCCAGAACACCGTGACAAGTGTGACAAGTCCAACAGCGGGCCACGGCGATGACCGCTGACAACGCCCCGGCAGCGGCCCCCGAGGCCCAGCCCGAGGACAAGGAAACCCTCGGCAGCTTCGCGTGGTTCGTGGTCAAGCTGGCGCTCGCGGTGTTCATGTTCCGCGCGTTCTTCTTCTCGTTTTATTCGATCCCCAGCGAGTCGATGCTGCCGCGGCTGTGGAACGGCGACTACTTCATCGCCGACAAGTGGCCCTACGGCTACTCGAAGTGGTCGATGCCGTTCGACCTGCCGCTGATCCCGGGGCATGTGCTCGGCCACCTGCCCGAGCACGGCGACGTGATCGTGTTCAAGCACCCGGTCGACCACGTCGACTACATCAAGCGCGTGATCGGCCTGCCCGGCGACACGATCGCCATGCGCGGCGGGCAGGTGGTGCTCAACGGCACGCCGGTGAAGCGGGTGCGGGTCGGCGACTTCCTGCTGCCGGTTTCGCCCAACACCAACTGCAGCCTCGGCACCCCGGCGATGACCGAAGACGGCGCGTCGGAGTGC
>JAEWKG010000115.1 GCA_023386135.1 Pseudomonadota bacterium
GCCATGTACACCAGCCATTCGAGCCCGCCCGCCTCGCGGCAGCGGCTGACGGTGGTGCCGCTCGGCAGTCCTTCGGCCGGCGCGGCATCGTCGCAGGTGAGCGGCGCGGCGCGGTCGCCGGCCACACGCGCCAGAGCGCCGTCCGCCGACCGCCAGCTATAGGCGGACCCCACGGGCCGGTTCACGTCGCGGCAGATCAGCGCCCACTTGCGGTCGAACAGAGAAGTGCGCGCCGCACCGAGTCGCACGCCCTGTGCCTCGCACACCGCGCCGGCGTTGCCGATCGCAAAGCTCTCGCCGGAGAGAGGCGTCGGGGCGTCGGCCAAGGCGGGCGCGCAGGGCACCGCCAGCGCGGCGGTAGCAAGCAGCCGGGTGAAGATAGTGCGCACGCTTTTCCCTCCCAGAACGCGACTCCGAAGGGGATGCCGCGCTAAGTGCCCCAAGGCGCGCGGCGGGGCAAGCGGCCAATCCCGAACCGCCGCTTCCAAGCCATCTTGCCAAGCGCAGATTGTGCGATGAAAAGTTGCAAAAATACAAGACGCCGAGTCGCGCACGCATCCAGCAAGGGGGGAATGCCAATGGCCGTTTCGGACCACGTCGACTTCGCGACTTTCATGGACGGTGTGAATCGTCGCAATCCGGGGCAGCCGGAATTCGTCCAGGCGGTGCAGGAGGTGGCGCAGGACATCTTCGAATTCATCGCCGACAAGGAAGAATACCATCAGCAGCAGATCCTGCGCCGGATCGCCGAGCCCGACCGGATCGTCAGCTTCCGGGTGTGCTGGGAGGACGACAACGGCAACGTCCGCGTCCAGCGGGGCTGGCGGGTACAGAACAACAACGCCATCGGCCCCTACAAGGGGGGCATCCGCTTCCACCCCAGCGTGACCGAGAGCGTACTCAAGTTCCTGGCGTTCGAGCAGACCTTCAAGAACGCGCTCACCGGCCTGCCGATGGGCGGCGGCAAGGGCGGCTCGAACTTCAATCCCAAGGGCAAGAGCGTGCGCGAGATCATGCGCTTCTGCCAAAGCTTCATGACCGAGCTCTACCGCCACATCGGCGCCGACATCGACGTGCCGGCGGGCGACATCGGCGGGGGGGGGCGCGAGATCGGCTACATGTTCGGCCAGTACAAGCGCATCACCAACCAGTTCACCGGGGTGCTGACGGGCAAGGGGCTGGAATACGGCGGTTCGATGATCCGGCCCGAGGCGACCGGATACGGCGCGGTCTATTTCCTCGACAACATGCTCAAGCACAAAGGGCTGGAGATCGCCGGCAAGACCGCGGTCGTCTCCGGCTCGGGCAACGTCGCGACGCACGCGGCGGAAAAGCTGGTACAGCTCGGCGCCAAGCCGGTGACGCTGTCGGATTCGGGCGGCTTCATCCACGATCCCGACGGTCTCACGCAGGAGAAGATCGACTGGGTGAAATCGCACAAGACGCATCGCCGCGGACGGATCGAGGACTACGCCAAGGAGTTCACCGGCGCGACCTTCCACGCGGGCAAGACCCCGTGGGACGTGCCGTGCGAGGTCGCGCTGCCGTGCGCTACGCAGAACGAACTGCCGGTCGAAGGCGCCCGCGCGCTGATCGCCAACGGCTGCATGGCGGTGTCGGAAGGGGCCAACATGCCCACCACGCTCGACGGCGTGCACGCGTTCAAGGACGCGAAAATCCTGTTCGCGCCGGGCAAGGCCGCGAACGCGGGCGGGGTGGCGGTTTCGGGCCTGGAGATGAGCCAGAACTCGGAGCGCCGCAGCTGGAAGGTCGAGGAGCTCCAGATCATGCTGCGCGACATCATGGACGGCATTCACGGCCGCTGCCTCGAATACGGCGCGCAGGGCGGGCACGTCGATTACGTGAAGGGCGCCAACATCGCCGGTTTCAAGAAGGTCGCCGACGCGATGCTCGCGTTCGGGGTGGTGTGACACTTGTGGGCGGTGAGGCCTAGTGCCCCATCGCCATCCAGGTGATCAGCCCGGCGAACAAGCCGATCGCCACCCACGCGAACAAGCTCAGTAGCAGCATGCGCCAGATGCCGCCGAAGCGGCTCACACCGTAGGTCCCGCGTAGCTGCCGGTACATGTGATAGGGCGCGTAGAGCAGCAGCAGCCCGCCCGCCGCGCCCGCGTTGACGTAGAACAGCAGGCTCGCCACCGCGAGCAGCGCGATCATGAAGGTGATCGAGTAGGTCACGAACACGGTGTGGTCGTAGCCCTTGAACCGGCGGTTGAACGGGAACAGCAGCCACACGAACGGCACGCTCAGCGGGATCAGCATCCAGCTGTATTTATAGGCGCTGGTCTGCGCCTTGTAGATCGCCAGTTGCGGGTTCTCGCGCACGTGGTCGATCGCCTGGCCGAGCTTGGTATCCTTGGGGATCGGGCTTTCGGTGAAGCCTTCCTCGAAGTCGGACTGAACCGAGCCGACGACCTGTTTCATCGCCTGCTGGTCTTCCTTCAGCGAGGTCAGCTTCTTTTCGAGGCGGGCTCTCTCGCGCGCGTCGGCCTTGGGCAATTGCGCCTCGATCTCGGCGATGCGCTTCTGGTTTTCGGCAAAGGCGGACTTCGGCGCGCTGAGGTCGGAGGTATCGGGATCGAGCCCGCCAAGCATGCTGAACAGCGCGAAGCTCAGGAACACCACGAACAGGAACAGCGCGATCGGGCTGACATAGCGGGCGCGCTTGCCGTCGATGTACTCGCGGGTGAGTTGGCCGGGCTTCCACGCCAGCATCGGAATGGTGCGCCAGGTCTTGCCTTCGAAGTGGAACACGCCGTGGACCAGGTCGTGGAAGAACGCACCCAGCGTGCGATGGACGTGCGCGCGCTGACCGCACGCGTGGCAATGCGGGCCGATGAGTTCGGTGCCGCAATTGAGGCAGGCGCCTTCGTGGCTATGCCCGTCGCTGCTGCCGCGTTCGCGCTCGATCGCGCCTGCGATGGCCGCGCCGGTGCCGATGTCGGCGAGGCCGCCGGCAATGCTTTCGATATCCCCCGTCATGGCGGCACTCTGCCAAAGCCGGGCGCGTGAGACCAGCACCAACGCAAAGGGGCCGCCCTTGCGGACGGCCCCTTGGGAATTCGCTGAAGCCGGCGATCAGCCGTCGTAGTCGCCGCCGACGCTGGTCGAGCGCACCGGGGCGGCCGCGGTAATCCGCAGCGCTTCGGCCGACTGGCTGAGGCTGCCGATCTCGTCCGCCTCGTCCTCGTCGTCGGGCAGGATCTTCTGCAGGCCGACCACCACCGATTCGTGCAGCTCCTTGGGGCGTACGGTCTCGTCGGCGATCTCGCGCAGGGCGACGACCGGGTTCTTGTCGCGGTCGCGCTCGATGGTCAGC
>JAEWKG010000122.1 GCA_023386135.1 Pseudomonadota bacterium
GAACGGAATGTCGTCGTCGAGGTCGTCATAGTTCGAGCCGCCGCCGGAACCACCGCTTTGGCCGCCGCCGCTCTGGCCGCCCTGGTTCCAGCCGCCGCCGCTGCCGCCCCCCGAACTACCCGAGGAGCCGGAGCTGCCGCCCCAGTCGCCGCCGCCGCGCTGGCCACCGCCACCACCGCCGCCCTGGGCGCCGTCGAGCATGGTCATCACCGCACCAGGGCCGCCAACCGAAATCTCGGTCGAATAGCGGTCGTTGCCCGACTGGTCCTGCCACTTGCGGGTGCGCAAGGACCCTTCGATGTACACCTTGCTGCCCTTGCGCAGGTAGCGCTCGGCGACGCCGACGAGGCCGTCCGACTGCAGCACCACGGTGTGCCACTCGGTGCGCTCCTTGCGCTCGCCGGTATTCTTGTCCTTCCAGTTCTCGGACGTGGCGATGCGCAGGTTGCAGATGCGCCCGCCGTTCTGGAAGCTCTTGACCTCGGGGTCCGCCCCCAGGTTGCCGATGAGCATGACTTTGTTGAGTGACCCGGCCATGGAATCGCTTTCCTCTCTTGATTACCGACGCGCTTAACCAACGGGCTTTACGGGCGCCAGTCCTGCGAGGATTTTGCGCACACGAAGACACGAAGAGGTCAGCGTCCAGCGCCGCAGGCAGTGCGCCCGCGCAGTCTTGTGCCTTCGGCAGGCCGAAGCTGGCGGCGGCGGAAAATGCGCCCTCTTCGTGTGAACCCGGCGAGCTATAAACCGAGGGCGGTGGCGATCCAGAAGGTCAGCCCGGCGAAAATGTACGCCAGCGCGAACAGATACCCGAGCATGAAGAGCGGCCATTTCCACCCGTTCGTCTCGCGCCGCGTGACCGCGATGGTGCTGAGGCACTGGGGCGCGAACACGAACCACGCCAGGAAGGCGAGCGCGGTCGGCAGGCTCCACTTGGTCGAGAGCCGCTCGGAGAGACCCTGCGCGGCGGCGTCCTCGTCGGTCGCGTCGACGGCGTAGGTGGTGGCGAGGCTGGAGACCGCGACCTCGCGCGCGGCCATCGCCGGGATCAGTGCGAGCGCGATCTCGCGGTTGAAGCCGATCGGCTCGACCACCACCGCCAGCCCTTTGCTGAGGTGGCCGGCGATCGAGGCCTCGACCTGGCTCTCTCCCGGCGCGGCGCGCGGGAAGCTCAAGAGCAGCCACAGCACCACGGTGACGGTAAAGATGATCGTGCCCGCGCGGCGCAGGAAGATCCACGCGCGCTGCCACAGCCCGAGCGCGAGGTCCTTCAGCTGCGGCATCTGGTAACGCGGCAGCTCCATAATGAAGCCCGAGGCGGCGCCCTTGGTGACCGACCGGCGGAGCACCAGCGCCGCCGCCATCGCGCCGACGATGCCGGCGACGTAGAGCCCGAACAGGACGAGACCCTGCAGGCCGATGCCCGGGCCGACGGTGGTGTGCGGAATGAACGCGGCGATGATCACCGCATAGACCGGCAGTCGCGCGCTGCAGGTCATCAGCGGGGCGATCAGGATAGTCGTCAGCCGGTCCTTGGGATCGCTGATCGAGCGGGGCGCCATGATCCCGGGAATGGCGCAGGCGAAGCTCGATAGCAGCGGGATGAAGCTGCGGCCCGACAGGCCGACGCCCTGCATCATCCGGTCCATCAGGAACGCCGCGCGCGCCATGTAGCCCGAAGCCTCCATCGCCAGGATGAAGGCGAACAGGATCACGATCTGCGGCAGGAACACCACCACCGAGCCGACCCCCGCGATCACGCCCTGTGTCAGCAGGTCGCGGACGAAGCTGGGCCCCATATTGTTGTTGATCGCGTCCGCCATCATGCCCGCCAGCGCCTCGAGCGCGTCGGCGAACGGGGTCGCCCAGGCGAACACCGCTTGGAACATCACGAACAGGAACCCGAACAGGATGAGCGGGCCCATCCAGGGGTGGAGCAGGACCTTGTCGAGCCCGGCATGGAGCCGGTGCTGCGCGGTTTCCGACAGGATCGCACCGCTGGCGATGCTTTGCGCAGTGAAACGGCGTTCGGCGAGTGTTCGGCGGGGCTGATCGAGCGCTTCACTGACCAGCGCGCGTTGCTCGGCGGTGGCGATCGCGGCGGTCAACTCGTCGAGTCCGCGCCGCCGCACCGCCACCGTCGGGACCACCGGCACCCCGAGTCCCTGCGACAGCGCCGCCGGATCGAGCACCAGTCCGTCGCGCTCGGCGAGGTCGATCATGTTGAGCGCCACCACCGTCGGCCGCCCGAGCGCGATGACCTCCTGCGCGAACACGAGGTGCTGCTCGAGGTTGGCGGCATCGAGGACGACGATCAGCACCTCGGGCATGGCCTCGCCGGCGAACTCGCCGTGGACGACCTTGCGGGTCACCTCTTCGTCGGGACTGGACGGCTCGAACGAATAGGCGCCGGGCAGGTCGATCAGCTCAACCGGCTCGCCGCTCGGCAGGGTCAGGCGGCCAGCCTTCCGCTCGACGGTTACTCCCGGATAATTCGCGATCTTCTGCCGTGCGCCGGTGAGCGCGTTGAACAGCGCGCTCTTGCCGGCGTTGGGATTGCCGACCAGCGCGGCCGTCCGCACGCGGCTCATAGCTGCTCGATCTCCATCGCCGCGGCGTGGACCCGCCGGACCGCGACGGTCATCCGTCCGATTATCACCGCCAGCGGGTCGCGCCCGCCGAACACGCCGCGATGGGCGATCGCCACCCGCGCACCGGCATCGAGTCCCAGCGCGCGCAGGCGCACGCCGTCCTCGGGCGCCACCCGATCCCAGTCGACCGCGACGATCCGCGCCCGGTGCCCGCGCTCAAGCCCTTCGAGAGTCATGCGCGCGACCTAGGCAATCGCGCCCTTAGTTGCAACTGATTTGCAATAGTGGCTAGCGCGCCGGATAGCGCAACCGGCCGAGGAAGCGCGCCACGCTGAATCGCTCGTCGCTCGGCTTCAGCAGTTGCGCCTTGACCTTCTCGAACTGCATCACGTTTTCGATCCGCCGGTCGAGGAAGGCGCGCGTGTCCGCCTTCCCCTCGCTCTCGTCATCGACGAATACCGCCAGTGTTGCAGCGTAGATGCCCGCGAGGAGCGTGCGCTTGGTATAGTGGTTGTAGTCGGTGGCGGTATCGCCCGCGAGCCGCCACATCGCATCGGCGCTCGCCCAGCCGAGCTTGCCGCTACGCACCACATTCCGCGGCATCGCCATGATCGCCGTCGCCCGCCGCAGCGCTTCCTCGCGCCCGGCGATCGCAGCGAGCCGCGCCATAACCAGCGCACGGATGCGCTCGCGAATCTTCATCGCCCCCAGCGTCTCCGGCGGCAGCACGGCGGCCATCGCGAGATCGGCGCTGCCGATCCACGCGGCGATCATGTCCATCGCCCCGCCCGGATAGGCAAGCCGCGCGACGTCGGGGTCGATCCCATCCATCGCCGCGGCCGATACCAGCGCCGCGTCGCTCCACCCGTCGAACACCGCCGCGTCGGCGATGGCGGGCGCCAGCGCCAGCCGCAACTCGTCGAGCGTAAGATCGGCGGGATCGGGCGTCACAGCGTCGGGCCGTAGGCGTCCTGCTGGCCAGCGCCCTTGCGCTCGGCCTCGGCGCGCTCGATCTCGCCCAGGATGCCGGCCGAAGCGCCCATCAGCTGCGCATAGTCGCGCGCCGAGCGGCCCGCCGAATCCTGCCGGTCGGGGTTGGCGCCGTTCTTGAGGAGCAACCGGATCATCGGAATATCGCGCTTGTGCACCGCCGCGATCAGCGGTGTTTCGCCGGCGGGATTGGGCACGTCCACCCGCGCTCCACGCGCCACGAGAAGTTCCACGCCCTCGATGAAGCCGAGGCTGGCGGCGAGCGCCAGCGGCGTCACCCCGCGCTTATCCGGCTCGTTTGCCGGAACACCCCGGTCGAGCATGAACTTGGTCCACAGCTGGTCTCGCCGCTTGATGACGACGTGGAGCGCCGTCTCACCGCTCGACAAATCCTTGCTCGTCGCAAGCGTGTTGCCGGGTTCGGCGAGCATATCGGTCGCCTTGGTCCCGTCCCGATCCTTCACTGCCTTCAGGAAGGCCATACCGTCGGTCGCCGCCGCGGCGGGCGTATTGACCAGCACCGAGCACACCGCGAGAATCGGCGCGAGCTTGCGGAAAACGACCCCCGACATCTTTCAGTGTCTCCTTGGCGACCCTACACATGGGCGCGAAACCGGCGCCGCCCTTGCCGCGGCACGGTTAGCAGACCATGAACCGACGCGCCATGCCCAGAGCCATCACCGCCCACCTGCTTGCGCTCGCCGGCGCGCTGCTTGCCGCCGGCTGCCAGCGCAGCGTTGCGCCCACCGAGGATCCGCCGCTCGCGGGTGCTACTATCGGCGGCGAGTTCACCCTCACCGACCAGCACGGCCAGACCCGCCACTGGGCGGATTTTCGAGGCAAGTATGCGGTGGTCTATTTCGGCTACACCTATTGCCCCGACATCTGCCCGACCGATGTCCAGCGCACCGCGCAGGGCCTGCGCGAGTTCGGCCGCGACCACCCGGACCTGCGCGCCAAGGTCCAGCAGATCTTCATCAGCGTCGATCCGGCGCGCGACACGCCGCAAGTGGTCGGCCAGTTCGTGTCCGCCTTCGACCCCAAGATGGTCGGGCTCACCGGCACACCGCAGCAGGTCAAGGCGGCGGGCGACGCGTTCAAGGTCTATTTCTCGAAAGGCCGCGAAGAGCACGGCGGCTACATGATGGACCACTCCGCGATCACCTATCTGTTCGATCCCGCCGGCAAGCCGCTCGCCACCCTGCCGACCGACCAGGGCGCGCCCGCGGTCGCCGCCGAGCTCGCGAAATGGGTGCGCTGAGGGACCGCTTCTGGGAGCTGCCGCTGGCCGAGCTCGCGCGCGAGGAGTGGGAAGCCCTGTGCGATGGCTGCGGGCAGTGCTGCCTGCACAAGCTGGAAGACGAAGACACCGGCGCGATCGCGCACACCAATGTCGCCTGCAAGCTGCTCGACACCAGGACCGCGCGGTGCAGCGATTACCGGCACCGCAAGGCGTTCGTACCCGATTGCCTGCGCCTGACCCCGCGCCTGGTCGGACAGATCGGCTGGCTGCCGGGAACCTGCGCCTATCGCCTGCGCGCCGACGGCAAGCCGCTGCCCGACTGGCATTACCTGCATAGCGGCGACCGCTCCACCGTTCACACCGCCGGCCCCGGCGTCGCCGGCCGGGTGGTGAGCGAGACCGTCGCCGGCCCGCTCGAGCAGCATGTCACCGAATGGCCCGAGGGCTTCGAGGTCGACGAGACCGCATGATCGGCTGGCTCGCCCGCGCCGAGACCGAGCCGACCGTCGAAGTCTCCGGCCGCGCGCTTCCGGTGGCGATGCGCCGCAATGCCCGCGCGCGGCGGCTGACCTTGCGCCTCGCGCCCGACGGAAGCGAGGTGCGACTGACCCTGCCCCGCTGGTGTCCCGAGCGCGAGGCGCTCGCCTTCGCTCGCGCGCGCGCCGGCTGGCTTGCCGAGCAGCTCGAACGGGTGCCCGAGCGGCGATTGCCCGAAGCAGGCGGAACGATCCTGTACCGCGGCATGGAGCTGGCCATCGACTGGCAGGACGGCGCACCGCGTACCCCACGCCGGGAAGATCATCGCCTCGTCCTCGGCGGTCCACGCGAGCGGCTCGGTCCGCGCCTGCAGCGCTGGCTGGAACGCGAGGCGGCGCGGCTGATCGCGGACGACGTGGCTTTCTACGCGGGCCGCGCCGGGATCGACCTGCCCGAACTCCGGCTCACCCGGGCGCAGCGCCGGTGGGGCAGTTGCTCGACCCGCGGGATCGTGCGGATTAACTGGCGGCTGGTCCAGGCACCCGACGCGGTGCGCCGCTCAGTGGTCGCGCACGAAGTCGCGCATTGCCTGCATTTCGACCACAGCCCGGCCTTCCATGCCGCGCTCGGCGAACTGTTCGAGGGCGACCTCGCGGCGGCGGACGCGTGGATCAAGGCCAACGGCCGCTCGCTCTACGCGAGCTTCGGGTAGGCGAACGGCGCGCGAGCGCCTAACTTGACGCCATGCGGATGATTCAGCGCCTCAATCCCGGCCCCGGCATCGCCGATTTCTGGACCGAGTTCAAACGGCCCAACCCTTATCGCTGGCCGGTCCTCGGCGGCTCGGTCGTGTTGACCGCCGCGCTGATGTACCTGCTCACCGACCACGCGGTGAACCTCAACTGGGCGGTGGTCGGCGTGCTCGCGCTGATCGTCGGCGTGGTGGTCGCGGCATTCATCGCCGAACATGTGCGCATCCGCATGAGCGTGCTGCTGGTCGCGGTGCTGATGACCTTCGGCATGCTCTATTCCTTCACCCGCGAACGTGTGCGCATTCCCACGCGCCCGCCCGAAGTGACCTACATCACGACTTTCGCCCCGGGCCGCAGCGAGGCGGAGATCGAAGCCTCCAACGCCGCCAACCAGAAGCAGCAGGACGCGCTGCGCGCCGACCAGGCCGCGCGCGAGGAAGAGGCCAAGGACGCCTACCGCGCGCTCGGCCGGGCGACGGGGCTCGACGTCGATGCGATGGAGCGCGAGATCAAACGCGATGAAGCGCGCGAGCGGGCGGCGAGCAGCGGTGTTGCAGACCGCAAGCAATAGCCCGCCCCGCTCGGACGCCGACTGGCTGGAAGCCGCGGCACGGCTCGCCAAGCGCGGCCGGCCGCTGAGCCGGCCCAACCCGTCGGTCGGCTGCATTGTGGTCAAGGACGGCGTGGTGGTCGGGCGTGGCTGGACCCAGCCAGGTGGACGCCCGCATGCCGAGGCGGTGGCGCTCGGGCAAGCGGGCGATCGTGCGCGTGGCGCGGATGTGTACGTCACTCTCGAACCCTGCGCGCATCGCTCCGAGCGCGGCCCGGCCTGTACCGACTTGCTCGCCACGACCAAGCCGGCGCGGGTGATCGTGGGGGTCGAGGATCCCGATCCGCGCACTGCAGGCCAAGGCGTTGGCGGGTTGCGCGAAGCCGGCATCGACGCTCGGCTCGTGCCGTCGCGAGCAGCTGAGGACAGCCTCGCAGGCTACCTGACCCGCGCGCGGCTGGGACGCCCGCACGTCACCCTGAAGCTGGCAATGTCGCTCGACGGCTGCATCGCACTCGCGGACGGCAGCAGCCAGTGGATCACCGGCGCGGAGGCACGCGCGCACGTTCACGCTCGCCGCGCGAAGGCGGACGCGATC
>JAEWKG010000171.1 GCA_023386135.1 Pseudomonadota bacterium
GACTACATCAACGTGATGGCGCTGTGGCCGACCGCACACGACCGCACGCTGGTCGAGGACTTCATGCTCATCCCCGAGCCGCCCGCGACCGACAAGGCGCGCGACCACTGGGAGCGGAGCTGGGCGCTGCTCGACGGCGGGGTGTTTGCGAGCGAGGATTTCCGGGCGGCCGAGCTGGGGCAGCAGGGGCTATCGACCGGGGTGGTCCCGGAACTGACGCTGGGCACCCTAGAGGGCGGCATTCGGCGCTTCCACGAAACCGTGAGCGAGGCGTTGCGGACGGCGAATTGACAGCGCCCTCACTTATCTTGGGTCGCCACCCCCGCGAATGCGGGGGCCCATCTCCGGCCGCTGGAGATGGATCCCCGCTTTCGCGGGGATGACGGAGTTGGGTTGAAGTGCTGAAAGCCGAACCGGCTATCCCGCGCGGTCGGATACTGTTAGTCGCGCCCCCATGCCCTCACCCGACCGTCCTACCGGCGAACGCATCGCCAAACTGCTCTCGCGAGCGGGCGTGGCCAGCCGGCGCGAGGTCGAGCGAATGATCGCCGAGGGCCGCGTGGCGATTGGCGGCAAGGTGCTCGACACCCCCGCCACCATCATACCCAACCTCAAGGGCGTCACGGTCGACGGCAAGCCGATCGAGCAGGCCGAACAGGCCCGCGTGTTCGCGTTTCACAAACCCTCGGGCCTGATCACTGCCGAGCGCGACCCGAAGGGCCGCCCGACGATCTACACCGCGCTGCGCAACGCCCTCCCGCGCAATGCGCCGCGGCTGATGCCGGTCGGCCGGCTCGACATGAACACCGAAGGGCTGCTGCTGCTCACCAACGACGGCGAACTCAAGCGCGCGCTCGAACTGCCGGCTTCTAACGTCCCACGCACCTACCGCGTGCGCGCGTTCGGCGAGATCACCCAGGCCCAGCTCGACGACCTGATCGAAGGCGTCGAGATCGACGGCGTGCGCTACGGCAAGATCGAGGCCGATCTCGAACGCGGCAGCGGGCGCAACCGCTGGATCATCATGACCCTGACCGAGGGCAAGAACCGCGAGGTGCGCCGCGTGCTCGAGCATCTCGGCCTGCAGGTCAGCCGCCTTTTGCGCATCGGTTACGGCCCGTTCAACCTTGGCGACCTGCCGCGCGGCGCGACGACCGAAATCCCGCAGGTGCAGGTCGAGCGGCTGCGCCGCAGCCTCAAGACGTGAGGATCGTCGCTGGAGAATGGCGCGGCCGCAAGCTCGCCGCGCCGAAGGGCGATGCCACCCGCCCGACCGCCGACCGCACGCGCGAAACACTATTCAACATGCTGACGAGCCGGGTCGGCAGCTTCGATGGCTTGACAGTCGCCGACCTGTTCGCCGGTTCGGGCGCATTGGGGCTGGAAGCCCTCTCGCGCGGCGCAGCATCGTGCCTGTTCGCCGAACAGGACCCCGCCGCGCTCGACGCGATCCGCAGCAACATCGCTACCCTCGGCGCGCGTGATCGCACCGACGTGCGGCGCGGCTCGGTGATGGAGCTTGGCCCTGCCAGTGCCCCATATGACCTGCTTCTGCTCGATCCGCCCTACGGCACCGGGGCGGTCGGCGTCGCCCTCGACCGGTTGCAGCGCCTCGGCTGGATCTGCCCCGCAACCTGGATTGCGGGCGAGACCGGCGCGGACGAGGATGTCGCGGTCAAGGGATTGGAAGTCGACGCCGAGCGCAAGGTCGGCAAGGCCAGGCTCTGGCTGCTGCGCCTCGCTTCTTAGCGACGCAAAAAGGGCGCCCTTACGGACGCCCCTTGTGTGAATCATCGAAGCCTTAGTTCTGCTTCTTCGGCCCGGGAATTTCGCTCGCCGGCTTACCCGGCCAGTGGTTGAGCGGGCGATTGCCGTAGTTGAGCCCGGCCTCGCGCGGGTTGACGCAGTGGTCCTGCACCGCGCCCTTGCATGGCGGGTAGTTGCCGTCGGTCGCAGCGGGAGCAGCCTGCGCCACCTCGCCGCCAACGAAACGGGGAGCGCCCGCAACCACCGCCGCCGGCGCGACGGTAGCAGCCGGCATGCTCGCCATCTGCTGAGCGATCGAATTCCACGCGGCTGCGCGCTGGTCGGCGGTCATTGCGTAAAGCTTGGCGCGCTGGTCGTCGGTCAGGGCCCACCAGCCGGTCTGCTGCTCCGGAGTGAGCGTCCAGAAATAGGTCTGGTAGGTGTCGGGCCAGGTCCAGAAGGTCGTCTGATAGTCATTCGGCCAACCCGTGTAGATGGTCCGTTGCGCAACCGGCCAGGCGTCGTAGATCGTCTGCTGCGCGCTGGTCATGACATAGACGTTGCCGTTGGCATCGACAGCCACGTCCTGCGCCACGGCCGGAACGGCGAGCGCCAGCGCGGCGGCGCCGGCAAGGATCAGCTTGTTCATCGGGGCTCTCCTTAACAATTATCGACCGCACTACGCTCGCGCCCGGGAGTCGGTTCCTCCATCGCCCTTGCGCGGAACCGCCGTGTTCCCTAGCTGTTCGCCTTTCGATGAGCGCCGATCCCGCCCTTCCTGTGGCCGCCCCACACGCCGACAACGAGGCGGTGCCCGTCTATGCCGAGGGCCTGAACGCCCCGCAGCGCGAGGCGGTGCTGACGACCGAGGGTCCGGTGCTGATGCTGGCCGGTGCGGGCACCGGAAAGACCGCCGCGCTCACCGCACGCCTCGCACACCTCGTCGCAACCCGCCGCGCCTGGCCGAGCGAGATCCTCTGCGTCACCTTCACCAACAAGGCTGCGCGCGAGATGCGCGAGCGGGTCGGCCGCCACATCGGCCCGGCGGTCGAAGGGATGCCGTGGCTCGGCACCTTCCACTCGATCGGCGCCAAGATGCTGCGCCGCCATGCCGAGCTGGTGGGGTTGCAATCCAACTACACGATCATCGACACCGTCGATCAGATCCGCCTTTTGAAGGCGCTGATCACCGACAACGGACTCGACGAGAAGCGCTGGCCAGCACGCCAGCTTGCCGGGTTGATCGACCGCTGGAAGAACCGCGGCCTCAATCCGGCCGACCTCGATGCGGTCGAGAACGAAGCCTACGCCAACGGTAAGGGGCAGCAGTTCTACGGGCTTTACCAGGCGCGGTTGAAGGCGCTGAACGCCTGCGACTTCGGCGACCTGCTGCTGCACATCCTCAACATGTTCCGTTCGCACCGCGAGGTGCTCGAGCAGTACCAGCAGCGCTTCAAGTACATCCTGGTCGACGAGTATCAGGACACCAACCAGGTCCAGTACCTCTGGCTCCGCCTGCTCGCGCAGGAGCGCAAGAACATCTGCGTGGTGGGGGACGACGACCAGTCGATCTACTCTTGGCGTGGGGCCGAGGTCGCCAACATCCTCAAGTTCGAGAAGGACTTCCCCGGCGCTGCGGTGATCAAGCTTGAGCAGAATTATCGCTCCACCCCGCACATCCTCGCCGCCGCCTCGGGCCTGATCAACGCCAACAGCGCGCGGCTCGGCAAGACGCTGTGGACCGAGATTCCGGCGGGTGAGAAAGTCCGGGTGATCGGCGTGTGGGATGGCCCCGAGGAAGCGCGCCGCGTCGGCGAGGAGATCGAGCGGCTGGAGCGCGAAGGCGCCGGTCTCGACCAGGTCGCGATCCTCGTGCGCGCGCAGTACCAGACGCGCGAGTTCGAAGACCGCTTCATCCAGATCGGGATGAACTACCGCATCATCGGCGGCTTCCGCTTCTACGAGCGCGCGGAGATTCGCGATGCGCTCGCATACCTGCGTGTGATCGCCAGCCCGGCCGACGATCTCGCGTTCGAGCGGATCTACAACCAGCCCAAGCGCGGCCTTGGCGCGAAGACGCTGGAGCAAATGCATCGGCACGCGCGTGCGACCGGGCTGCCGCTCGCCGCGGCCTCGCTCCAGTTGGCCGACACAGACGAACTTCCTGCGCGGGCGCGCGGGACGATCGCCGGGCTGATGGGCCAGTTCCTTCGCTGGCGCGACTTGGCCGAGACGACTGCCCCGGCGGAGCTCATCCGCACCGTGCTTGCCGAGAGCGGCTACGATGCCATGCTGCAGGCGGAGAAGAGTGCCGAGAGCGCCGGCCGCGCGGAGAACCTCAGCGAGCTCGCGCGCGCGATGGAGGAGTACGACACGCTCGGCGATTTCCTCGAGCACGTCGCGCTGGTGATGGACAACGACCGCGCCGACGACGGCGAGAAGGTCACCATCATGACCATCCACGCCGCCAAGGGCCTCGAATTCGATCATGTGTTCCTGCCCGGCTGGGAGGAAGGCGTATTCCCCTCGCAGCGCGCACTCGACGAGGGCGGCCTCGCCAGCCTCGAGGAAGAGCGCCGTCTCGCCTACGTCGCGATCACCCGCGCGCGGCGGCGGTGCACGATCCTCCACGCCGCCAACCGACGCATCTACGGGCAGTGGACCAGCTCGATCCCCAGCCGCTTCGTCGGCGAACTGCCGGCCGACCAGATCACCGAGGAAACCACCCTCACCGGCGGTGCCTCGCTGTGGCGCGCGCAGATGAGCGAGCACGACGATCCGTTCGCGCACCTCGCCCGCGCCCAGCCCGCGCGCACGCTCACCCGCGGCCCCGGCTGGCAGCGCGCGCTCACCACCGGCTACGACCCCAGCCCTGCGCGAGTGAAGGAAAACACCCGCAGCGCCGCCAGCTTCGCCGCCAAGCCGCGCGCCGACATCGCGATCGGCCAGCGCGTATTCCACGACAAGTTCGGTTACGGGGAGGTGGTCGACCAGGAAGGTAACAAGCTCGAGATCGAGTTCGAGCAGGCCGGCCGCAAGCGGGTGATCGACAGCTTCGTGAGTCTGGCTTGAAGGCGATCGCCGACCCCGACGGCCTGCTGACCGCCGGCCTCGCCGCGATCCGTATGCAGTTCTCGGTGCCCGACGACTTTCCGCCCGAGGTGCTGGCCGAGGCGGAGCGGACCAAGGACCGTGCCCCCACCGAGCATGCCGACTGGACCGACCGGCACTTCGTGACGCTCGACCCGGCGACCTCGACCGATCTCGATCAGGCGTTCGCGCTGGAAGCTTCGGGCAGCGACATCCTGCTCCACTACGCCCTCGCCGACATCGGCTGGTTCGTCCCTACCGGCGGCGCGATGGAGGCCGAAGCGTGGAAGCGCGGGGTCACGCTGTACCTCCCCGACGGCCGCGCGCGGCTTTATCCGCCCGCGCTCAGCGAGGGCACGGCGAGCCTACTCCCAGACGGTCCGCGCCCCGCAATCGTCGCGACGGTGCGCTGCTCGATCGCTGGCGAGGTCTCGCTCGAAGGCATGACCCGCGCACTGGTGCACAGCCGTGCCAAGCTCGCCTACGAAACCACCGCGCCCGCCGACATCCCGCTGCTCGCCGACTTCGCCGCGCGGATGGAACGCGCCAGCGAAGCACGCGGCGCGGCGACCGCCAGCCCTCCCGACCAGGAGCTCGAGCGCGACGCCGACGGCGCCTATTCGCTCCACGTGCGCGCGTGGCTGCTGTCGGAGACCGCCAACTCCGCGCTGTCGCTTGCGGCCAACATCGCCATCGCCGAGGCTTTGCTCGCGGCGAAGACCGGCATGTTCCGCGAGATGCCGCCACCCGACGATCGCGCCATCGCGCGGCTCCGCCTGACTGCGCGCGCGCTCGGCCTCGAATGGCCGGACAATGCCACCTTCGCGCAGTTCAACAGGACCGTCGACACGGGCACGCGAGCGGGCGCCGCGTTCGCGCTCGCGGTCCGCCGGGCGACCGGCCACGCGAGCTACACCCCGTTCGCAGCAGGCCACGTGCCGTGGCACGCCGCGCTCGGCGCGACCTACACGCACGCCACCGCGCCGATGCGGCGGCTGGCGGACCGCTATGTGCTGGAAGCGGCGCTAGCGCTCAGTCAGGGCAAGTCGTCCCCGAGCGATGCCGATCAGTTCGCCCGCCTGTGCAAGACGATGGACACCGCCGACGCGCGCGAAGGCGCGATCGAGCGCGCCGTGCTCGACCTCGCCGAAACCGTCATGCTGCAGGGCCGCGAGGGCGAGATCTTCGCCGCCACCGTCACCGAACGCGACGACCGTGGGGCGCGCATTCAGCTCAATGAGCTGCCGATCCTCGCCCGCGTCGACGCACACCGCGTCGCGACCGGTGAGGAAATCCGCGTCAAATTGATCGAAGCCGACACCAAGCGCAGGACGCTGCGCTTCGAGCGGGTCAACTAGCCGCCGAAACCCACTTCGAGGAAGCTCGGCACCGGGCCGTTCCACTCGCCCGGCTGCATCGGCTCGTCGTCGCGCTGGTCGCGGCGCGGGCGCTCGTCGCGACGCGGGCGCTCGGCGCGTTCCTCGCGTTGCGGACGGTCGGCACGCGGCCCGCGGCGTTCTTCGCGATCCTGGCGCGGACGCTCGTCGCGCTCCTCACGCGCACGGCGGGGTCGTTCCTCGCGCGGTTCCTCCTGCGGCACCACCGGCGCGGTCAGCTCGACCCGCACGTCCTTCTTGCCGAACACCGGGATCGCCGACTGGGTCAGCTTCTCGACATTGCCGATCGCCTCGGCATCCTCTTCGGAAACGAAGGTAAACGCCCGCCCTTTGGCGCCCGCGCGGCCGGTGCGGCCGATGCGGTGGACGTAGTCATCGGGGTGCCACGGCGTGTCGAAGTTGAACACGTGGCTCACGCCCTTGATGTCCAACCCGCGCGCGGCGACGTCGCTGGCGACGAGGATCGTCACCTCGCCCTTCTTGAACCGGTCGAGCTCCTTGATCCGGCTCGCCTGGTCCATGTCGCCGTGAATCTCGGCGCTGGCGAAGCCGTGGCTCTGCAGGCTCTTGTTGATCTCGCGCACCGTGGTCTTGCGGTTCGCGAAGATGATCGCGGTCTCGACCAAGTCGTTGCGCAGCAGCCAACGCAGCGTGTCGCGCTTGTCGCGCGATTTCACCGGCACCTTGAAGGCGGTGATGTTCTCGTTGGTCGAAGCCGCGCGGCTCACTTCGATCCGCTTGGGATTGTTGAGGAACTTCTTCGCCAGCTTTTCGATCGGCGGCGGCATCGTGGCCGAGAACAGCATCGTCTGCCGCGTTTCGGGGAGCTTCGAACAGATGAACTCGATGTCGGGGATGAACCCCATGTCGAGCATGCGGTCGGCTTCGTCGATCACCAGCAGCTCGCAGCCGTTGAGCATGATCTTGCCGCGCTCGAACAGGTCCATCAGCCGGCCCGGCGTGGCGATCAGCACGTCCACCCCGTCGCTCAGCGCCTTGAGCTGGTCGCCCATCTGCACGCCGCCGATCAGCAGCGCCATCTTGAGGTCGTGATTGGTGCCGTACTTCTCGAAGTTCTCGGCGACCTGAGCGGCGAGCTCGCGCGTCGGTTCGAGAATGAGCGAGCGCGGCATCAGCGCGCGGCGGCGGCCGTGGCTCAGGATGTCGATCATCGGCAGCACGAAGCTCGCCGTCTTGCCGGTGCCGGTCTGGGCGATGCCGATGATGTCCTTCATCATCAGCACGGGCGGGATCGCCTGCGCCTGGATCGGCGTGGGCTCGCTATAGCCGGCGGCATCGACCGCCTTGAGCAATTCGGGGGAGAGGCCGAGGTCGGCGAAGGTCATGCAGTCTCGATATATGAAAGGTTCGGCAGGCGGCGTGCGCCGTTCGATGACGAAGGCTCATTGCCGCCCGCCACGATCCGCGCGCGCCCTGCGCGTTGCGCGCGCGAAAGTCAATGATTCGCCCGCTCAGTCGTCCTTGGCGACGAGCTGGCGCAGCTTGCTCAGCGCACAGTTCGCGCCGGCGCGCGAATGGAGCTTGTCACGCTCGACGCACAGCATCCCGTCGGGGCTGCGTTCGAGGTAGAACCCGGCATAGTAGTCGCGCGCGTTGCAGGCTTTCTCCAGGCTCGCGGCGATCAGCCGCCGGTCGCGCATGAACAGCAGCAGCTTGCCGTTCGCATCCGGCTGGACCGCGGCGATCCCGGCGACCGGCACGCACTTGCCGACCTTCTTCTCGGTCAGCCGCGCCATCGCGGGCGGTGCGGTCTGCGCGACCAGGCTCTGCCGCTGGACCGGCCCGGGGGGCGCGATGCGGATGGTGATAGTGCGTTCGATCCGCACCTGCTCTGCAACCGGCTCGACGGGTTCCGAGACCTGCTCCGGCGTCGGCGGAGGAGCCGGTTCCGGCACGGCCGCGCCGCCGGCCAGCGCCGGGACGAGCAGCGCCAGCGGCGCAAGGAGAAGGGCAAGCGGATTCATGCGTCTGGTGGAAGCCCCCTACCCCGCGCGGTTGAATACCGGCTTAATCCACCCAGCCCCGGGCGCAAGCACTGGCCTCTCCGCGGCACGCTGTGCATATGGCGTGACATATGAGCGACACCGACGCCTTCCTCGCTGCCGCGGGCGCATTGCTCGGCCCGCGCGGCCTCACCCGCGATCCCGAATTGATGACGCCGTGGCTGACGGACTGGCGCGGACGCTTCACCGGCAGTGCGCTGGCGCTCGCCTCACCGGCCTCGACCGCTGAGGTCGCCGCGCTGGTCAAGCTCTGCGCCCAGCACCGGGTGCCGATCGTGCCGCAGGGTGGAAACAGCGGCATGTCCGGCGGGGCGACCCCCGATGCGAGTGGCTCGGCAATCGTGCTGTCGCTGCGGCGGATGACCGCGATTCGCCGGTTCGATGCCCCGGCGCGGCAGATCGTGTGCGAGGCGGGGGTGGTTCTCCAGACCTTGCATGAGGCTGCCGAGGCACAGGGCCTGCGCTTTCCCCTTACTCTCGGCGGCAAGGGCTCGGCGACTGTCGGCGGCCTCATCTCGACCAACGCAGGCGGCACGCAGGTGCTGCGCCATGGTTCGATGCGCGCGCAGGTGCTGGGGATCGAAGCGGTGCTGGCGGACGGAAGCGTGTTCGACGGCCTGACCGCGCTGAAGAAGGACAACCGCGGCTTCGACCTGAAGCAATTGCTGATCGGCTCGGAGGGAACACTCGGCATCGTCACCGCCGCTACGCTCGCGTTGGCTCCGGCAATCGGCGCGCGCGCAGTGATGTGGGCCGGGGTTTCCTCGCTCGAAGGCGCCCGCGAACTCCTGCTGTTCTGCCAGCAGCACGCCGGCGACGCGCTCGAGGGGTTCGAGGTACTGACCCAGGGGACGCTCGACGACGTGATCGCGTTCCTCCCCGCCGCGCGATCGCCGCTGGGCGGGCGCCACGCCTGGCACGTGCTGATCGAGCTGGTGGCCGGCAGTGCCGGCGCCGCCGCGCTTCATGCCAAAGCCGAGGCCGTGCTGGCGGCTGCGTTCGCGGCCGGCTTGCTGGAAGACGCGACGATCGCCGCCAACGAAGCGCAGGCCGACGCGTTCTGGACCCTGCGCGACGAAATTGCCCCGGCCGAACGCGCGAAGGGACCGGCGGTGCAGCACGACATTTCGGTGCCGGTCGAGCGCATGCCGGCGTTCGTTGCGGCCGCCGTGAAGCAAGTCGAGGCGGCATGGCCGGGGACCGAGGCAGTGGCGTTCGGGCACCTCGGCGATGGCAACGTGCACTTCCATGTCATCGCGCCGCCCGGTGCTGATCGGGATGCGTGGCTCTCCGGCGACGGCAAGGCGATCAGCGCCGAGGTCTATGGGCTCGTCACCGAATGGGGCGGGTCGATCAGCGCGGAGCACGGCATCGGGCAACTGAAGCGCGACGAACTGGCGCGGCTGGGCGATCCGGTCGCGCTCTCGATGATGCGCGCGGTCAAGCACGCGCTCGACCCGTTGGGGCTGCTCAATCCGGGCAAGCTCGTGCCGCTTGCGCCGTCCCGCGACGGGCATTAAAGCGCGGCGCTTTCCGAGCGCGGCCTCTCCCGCGCCCACCCTAGTCCCTCTCGCGGAGATCGATCATGGCCAGCGCGCCGCAGCCTGCCCTTCCCCTGTTCTACAATGACCTGATGCCGCTCAACAGCCGCGATCACGTCAAATACAAGATCACTCCGCCGAGCGGGTTCACCTGGCTGGTCAACCAGCACGCGGTGCCGGTCACCACGGACGAGTTCGTGCAGGCGCAGCGTCACTATCCGATCGTGTTCAGCGCCGGCGACAACAGCGTGCCGCTGGCGTTGATGGGTCTCAATGAAGGCGTCAACACCTTCATCGATGACGAAGGCAAGGTGACCGAGGATGTGTATATCCCGGCCTATGCCCGCCGGTATCCCTACATGCTCGCGCGGCTGACTCCCGACAGCGAGGACCTGTCGCTGTGCTTCGACCCGACTTTCACCTCGCTTGGGGAAAGCGAGGAGGGCGAGCCGCTGTTCCAGGAAGACGGCACCCCCGCCGCGCAGGTGCAGGGCGCACTCGAGTTTTGCCAGAAGTTCGAGGAAGCCGGGGCCCGGACCCAGGCGTTCGTCGCCGAGCTTGAAAAGGCCGGAGTGCTGATGGACGGTGAAGTCGCGATCACGGCAAACGAAACGCCCGACACCCCCTATCTTTATCGCGGTTTCAAGATGGTGGACGATACCAAACTGCGCGAAATCAGCCCAGAAACCGCCAAGGAATGGACCGGCAACGGAATCATGGCGCTGGTCTTCGCCCATCTGTTCTCGATGGACAACATGCGGATCATCTTCAGCCGCCAGGCAAACCAGGGCAAAGTGCCGCCGCTCGAGCAGGACGCCGCGGCGCCCGCGGTAAACTGAGCCAGCCTTGGGTCCGGACGGGGTTGAAACCCGTCCGGCAAATCCCTAATTCGCCAATACCCGGTTCGCGCTTCCCTCATGGCCGGATCGGGTTGGTGCACTGCGGTGCACCTCCTCCCTGAACCTTGGCCACCTCGTGCGTTGGCACGAGGTGGTTTTTTCTTGGGCTCATTCGGCGGCGAGCGGCATCCGCCCCGCGGCGCCGAGCGCGGCGACCTCCACCGCCAGCTGCCGCACGAGCCCGGCAAGGAGCCGAGCCACCCCGGCGGCACGGACGCTCGGCTCCGCCAGCGCCGCGTCGAGGTAACTCGACCGGCAGACCTCCAGCTGAAGCGCATGGATTCCTCGCGCCGGCGAGGCGTGGCGGTCGAGCACATAACCGCCAGCGTAGGGCCGGTTGTGCGCCGCGACGCGGCCTTGCGCCTCAAGATAGGCGAAGGCCGCCGCCACGAGCGCACGGTCGCTGCTGGCGCCGAAGCGGTCGCCGATGACGAACTCGGCCGCCGGCTGCCCCGCGTGGCGCGGCTGCAGCGGGGGCATCGAGTGCAAATCGATCAGCAGCGCCGCGCCCCACCGATCGCGCAAGTCCTCGAGCGCATGGCCGAGTGCGGCGTGGTAGGGGCGGTGGATGGTATCGATGCGCCCCTCGATCTCGGTGCGCTCGATCCGGTCCTTCCAGATTTCGCCGAGCCCCGGCAGCCGCCGCGGCACCACGCCGAGCCCATTCCGCGCCCGGCGATTGGCGAGCGAGTGCCGCACCGGCGACGGCGCGCCGCCCACCACCATCGACCAATCCATGTCGTCGGGCGATCGATTGAGATCGAGCATCGCGCGCGGCGCGTGCGCGACCAGCAGCGCGGCGCCCGTCGCATCGGCGACCGCGCTGGCGATACCGTCGATGTGCCGGTCCTCCAGCCGCAGCGCGGCGTAGGCCGGATCGCGCATCCGTGCGGCAAGGTCGGCGGGATAGACCCGACCGCCGTGCGGGGCGGCAATCAGCACCGGCACCGGCGCGCCGGGCGCGAGGCGCAGGGTGAAGGC
>JAEWKG010000176.1 GCA_023386135.1 Pseudomonadota bacterium
ATCTTGCGTGGCTCGGCCTGCAGTCGATCCGCCACGCGGGGCTGCATTCACCGATCGAAGCGGCGCCGACGCGGCCGTCGCGCGGTTCGTTCCGCGACGGGGTACTGGTGGCGATGTCGAACCCGAAGTCGCTCATCTACATCGTCGCGCTGCTGCCGCCCTTCGTCGACGCGCGGTTCGCGGTGGGGCCGCAGCTGGTCATCCTCGCCGTGGTGGCACTGGTGATCGATGTCATCGTCGGCATCGCCTACATCGCCGCGGGCTCCGGTCTGGCGCGGGTCATGGCCGACGAACGCAATCGCCGCTGGTTTGATCGCCTGGTCGGCGCGCTGTTTCTCGCAATCGCCGCCGGTATCCTCGCCAACCTGGCGTTAGGCTGAGCCGATCGCGCCCCCCAAGGCGTTCAGCGGTGATGCGGCCCGCGCTGTTCGACCGGATCGCGCTCCCCGCGCTAATCGCCCTGGCGCTTGCGCTGGCGGCCAAGGGCTGGCTCGATGTCCACCCTGAGCACAACCCGTGGGCACCGCTCGACCTGAACGATCCGCCGGGGTGGGCGACGCCCGGCAAGCTCGCCGCATTGCGCGGCGACGCGCCCGCCTGCCGCGCGGTGCTGACCCGCAGCGGCGTCGCGTTCACCGCACTGTCGCCCACCGGAGACGGCACGTGTGCGAGGCCCGACCGGACAGTCCTCGACAAACTCCCGCTCAGCCCGGCGCGCCCGGTGACGACCTGCGCCGTGGCAGCAGGGCTGGAGCTGTGGATGCGCCGCTCGGTCGAGCCCGCGGCGCGTGACTTGCTCGGTAGCCAAGTGATCCGCGTCGAACACCTTGGTACCTATTCGTGCCGCCGCATTTACGGTCGCAGCACTGGCGCTTGGAGTGAGCATTCGACCGGCAACGCAATCGACGTTGCCGCGTTCGTGCTCGCCGACGCGCGCCGGATCTCGGTGGTCGGCGATTGGCGGAAAGCGGGCGCGAGCAGTGCCTTTCTGCACCGCGTGCGCGACGATGGGTGCGAGGTGTTCGGCACCGTGCTCAGCCCCGATTACAACGCGGCGCACCGCGACCACCTGCACCTCGACCAGGCACCGCGCAGCTTCGGGGCGGTGTGCCGTTAACCTTCGCCAGCTTGCCTAGCGGCCTCGGATGGGGCAACGGCGCGTTCGGGAAACGCACCAATCAACGGAGTTAGCCCTAGTGTTCGATTGGTTCCGCCGCCTGGTGCCCAAGTCCGCCGACTTCTTCGTGCTGTTCGAGCGGCACTCCGCCGCCACGGTGGCCGCGGGCGAGGCGCTGGCGCAATTGCTACGCGGCGAGGGCGACCGCCAGACGCACATCGCGACGATTCGCGACCGCGAGCACGATGCCGATGACGTAACGCGTGAAGTGCTCACGCAGGTGCGCCAGACGTTTCTCACCCCGTTCGACCGCGGCGCGATCATCGGCCTGATCGCGGCGATGGACGACGTGACCGACGAGATCCAGTCGTGCGCCTCGGCCATCGAGACCTACGATTTCGCCGATTTCGCGCCCGACATGAAGGAAATGGCGGCGATCATCTGCCGCGCGCTGCACCGGATCGATGACGGTCTGCCGCTGCTCCGCGATGTCCCCCGCAACGGCGCCAAGCTGCATGACCTCACCGGCGAGATCGTCCGCGCCGAAGGCGAAGTCGACGTGGTCCACGAGCGCGGGCTCAAGGCCAACTTTCTCACCGCCAAGGCGAGCGGCGAGACCGTGCCGTTCATCGTCAATCGCGAGATCTTCAAACACCTCGAAAAGGTCGCCGACGCCTTCGAGGATGTGGCGAACCAGATCGACGGCATCGTCATCGACTACGCCTGACGTAGCGCGCCATGCACGAACTCGCCCTGCCGCTGCTGTTCGCGCTGGTCGCGCTCGCGCTTATGTTCGATTTCCTGAACGGCCTGCACGACGCCGCGAACTCGATCGCGACGGTGGTGTCGACGCAGCTGCTGTCGCCAGTGCAGGCCGTGCTGTTCGCGGCGGCCGGCAATTTCCTCGCCTACTGGATCGTCGGCCTCCACGTGGCCGAGACGGTGGGCAAGGGGATCATCGACAAGGACATCGTTTCCCCCGCGGTGGTGTTCGGCGCGCTGGTCGGGGCGATGTTCTGGAACATCGTCACCTGGGTGAAGGGCATCCCTTCATCGTCGAGCCACGCGCTAATCGGCGGCCTGCTTGGCGCGGGCATCGCGGCGAGCGGCTTCGGCGCGGTGGAAAGCTCCGGCACGATCAAGACGCTGCTGGCGATCTTCCTGTCGCCGCTGCTCGGCTTCGTCATCGCGATGGTGCTGATGCTGCTGACCAGCGTGCTGTTCCAGCGCTCGACCCCGCGCAAGGCGAACAACACCTTCAAGGTGCTCCACCTGTTCTCTTCTGCGGCCTACTCGATCAGCCACGGCGGCAATGACGCGCAGAAGACGATGGGGATCATCGCGGTGCTGCTCTATTCGACCGGGCACTTGCGCGGCGAATTCCATGTGCCCGAATGGGTGGTGCTGAGCTGCTACGCGGCGATTTCGCTCGGGACGCTGTCGGGCGGCTGGCGGATCATCCGCACGATGGGGACTGGGCTCACCAAGCTCAATCACCACTCGGGGTTCTGCGCCTCGACCGCCGGGTCGATCGTGGTGTTCGGCGCCAGCGCGCTCGGCATCCCGGTCTCGACCACCCATGCGATCACCGGCAGCGTGGTCGGCACCGGCGCCGCGCGGCGGACCAGCGCGGTGCGCTGGACGGTGGCAGTGCGCGTGGTCACCGCGTGGTTCATCACCATTCCGGCAAGCGGGCTGGTGGGCGCGGCGTTCTACCTGCTCACGCGGCTGTTCTAGCCTTCGAGCGAGTACCCCGCGCTGCGCACTGTGCGCACCGGGTCGTCGGCACCTTCGATCGTGATCGCCTGGCGCAGGCGGCGGATGTGCACGTCGACCGTGCGCAGTTCGATCTCGCTGTCGTTGCCCCACACGCCGTCGAGGAGCTGGCTGCGGCTGAACACCCGGCGCGGGCTCTCCATCAGGAAACGTAGCAGGCGGAACTCGGTCGGGCCAAGGCGCAGTGCTTGGCCGCGGCGTGTGACCCGATGCGCGACGGGATCGAGCGTGAGGTCGCCGACCGTCAGCGCCTCTCCGGCGAGCGCCGGGCGGATACGGCGCAGCACCGCGGCAACGCGGGCGAGCAGTTCGCGCGGGGAGAAGGGCTTGGTGAGGTAGTCGTCGGCGCCGGTGTCGAGGCCGCGGATCTTGTCGTCCTCGCCCTCGCGCGCGGTGAGCATGATGATCGGCACGTGCGCGGTCGCCTTGTCGCGGCGCAGGCGGCGGCACACCTCGATGCCGCTGGTGCCCTCGATCATCCAGTCGAGGATGATGAGGTCGGGGACCTCCTCCGCCGCCAACAGTAAGGCTTCGTCGCCATCGGCGGTGACGCGCACCGCGTAGCCTTCGTTGGCGAAGCGATACTCGAGGAGCTCCGCGAGCGAGGGATCGTCCTCGACCAGCAGCAGCTTGGCAGCGGGCATCGCCGTCAGGCGTCCACGTCGGCCGGATAGGACCCGGTTGCGGCGTAGTGGACCATCTCGGCGACGTTGGTCGCGTGGTCGCCGATGCGCTCGATGTTGCGCGCCACGAACAAGAGCTGCGCCGCCGAGCTGATCGTCGCCGGGTTCTCGACCATGTGGCTGACGAGGTTGCGGAAGATCGATTCGTAGAAGTTGTCGACCTTCTCGTCGGTCGCGATGACCTGGCGGGCGAGAGCGGCGTCGCGCGCGGCGTAGGCAGTCAGGGCGTCGTGGACCATCTCGGCGGCGATGTCGCCCATCGCCGGCACCAGCGTGAGCGGGCCGAAGCGCTTGCGGTTTTCGATCTGCCGGCTCGCCTTGGCGATGGCCTTGGAATAGTCGCCGATCCTCTCGACCACGCCGGCGATCTTCAATGCCGCGATCACTTCGCGCAGGTCGTCCGCCATCGGGGCGCGCAGGGCGATGATGCGGATCGCGAGCTTGTCGACCTCCGCCTCGATCGCGTCGATCTTCTGGTCGTCGGCGACGATCTGGTCGGCGAGCGCCTCGTCGCCCTTGACCAGCGCGTCCATAGCGCCCTGCAGCGCCACTTCGGCCATGCCGCCCATCTGCGCGATCAGGCCGCGCAGGCGGGTAATGTCCTCGTCGAATGCCTTGACGGTGTGGTCCATGTCAGCCGTGTCCTTATCCGTATCGGCCTGTGATGTAGTCCTTGGTCCGCTCCTCGAGCGGATTGGTGAAGATGTCCGAGGTGCGGCCGTATTCCACCATCTTGCCGAGGTGGAAGAAGGCGGTGCGCTGGCTCACCCGCGCGGCCTGCTGCATCGAATGGGTGACGATCACGATCGCGTAGCGGCCGCGCAGTTCGTCGATCAGTTCCTCGATCCGCGCGGTGGCGATCGGGTCGAGCGCGCTGCACGGCTCGTCCATCAGGATGACTTCCGGATCCACTGCGATTGCACGGGCGATGCACAGGCGTTGCTGTTGCCCGCCGGAAAGCGCGGTGCCGCTGTCGGTGAGGCGGTCCTGCACCTCGTTCCATAGCCCGGCGCGCTGCAGCGATCGCTCGACGATCGCGTCGAGCTCGCTCCTGCTCTCGGCGAGACCGTGGATGCGCGGGCCGTAGGCGACGTTCTCGTAGATCGATTTCGGGAACGGGTTGGGCTTCTGGAACACCATGCCGACCCGCGCGCGCAGCTGCACGACGTCCATCTGCGAACGATAGATATCCTCGCCATCGAGCTCGATCGCGCCTTCGACCCGGGCCGAGGCGATCGTATCGTTCATCCGGTTGAGGGTGCGCAGGAAGGTCGACTTGCCGCAGCCCGACGGGCCGATGAAGGCTGTGACGTACTTCGACGGGATGTCGATCGACACGCTGTCGAGCGCCTGCTTCTCGCCATAGAACACCGACACGTCGCGCGCGCGCATCTTGGCGTCGGTCGCCTCGAGATTGGGGTGGACGACGGTTACCATGTCTTTTCGAACCTGTTGCGCAAATAGATCGCCAGCCCGTTCATCACGAGCAGGAAGAGGAGGAGGACGATGATCGCAGCGCTTGTCCGCTCGACGAAGCCGCGGTCGATCTCGTCCGACCAGAGGAAGATCTGCACCGGCAGCACGGTCGCAGGCGCGGTCAGGCTGTCGGGCGGGGTGGCGACGAACGCCCGCATGCCGATCATCAGCAGGGGGGCGGTTTCGCCCAGCGCGCGCGCCATGCCGATGATGGTGCCCGTCAGCATGCCGGGGAGGGCGAGCGGCAGCACGTGATGGAACACGACTTGTACCGGCGAGGCGCCGATCGCCAGCGCGCCGTCGCGGATCGAGGGCGGCACGGCTTTGACTGCATTGCGCCCAGTGATCACGATGACCGGCATGGTCATCAGCGCCAGCGTCATGCCGCCGATCAGCGGGGCGGAGCGCAGGTTCGGGAAGAGCCCGAGGAACACCGCCAAACCGAGGAGGCCGAAGATGATCGACGGCACCGCGGCAAGGTTGTTGATCGACACCTCGATAAGGTCGGTCCAGCGGTTCTTCGGTGCATATTCCTCGAGATAAAGCGCCGCGAGGACGCCGACCGGGAAAGCCAGCACCAGCGTGACCAGCATCGTCAGCATCGAGCCCTTGAGTGCGCCCCAGATCCCCACCGCTTGCGGGTCGGTCGCATCAGAGCGGGTGACGAACCCGCCGTCGAACTTCTGCGCCAGCTTGCCGTCGCGGGCGAGGGTGGTCGCCAGCGCACGCGCCTCGGGCTTGCCGTCGCCATCGAGTGCCGCGGCGAGGTCGCCGCTCGCGGGCAGGCTGAAGGTCTGTTGGCGAGACAGCAGCGAGGGATCGGCGACGATTGCCTGCCCCACTTCGCGCCATGCCTCGGGCGAAAGACCTGCCGCCCCGGCATCGCCGAGATGCTGCGAGGCGGCGAACTGGACGAGATCTGGGAGGCCTTGCGCCTGCAGCCGCTGTAGCGCCTCGCTCTGCGACAGGCCCGACGCATCGACCGACATCCCGGCTTGGGTGAAGTCGATCGGCACCTCGAGCTCGGCGCGCTGGAACCCTCCCGCGCCGTTGAACAGCATCGTGCCGAGCAGGAACAGCAGCACCGCCACCGAGGCCAAGATCGCCGTCAGGCCGAGCGCCTTAAAGCGCTTCTCCGAACGGTAGCGCTTCCTCAGCCGCGCCTCGAACGCGGGGGTACGGGTGGTGGCGGCGTCAGTCATAAGCTTCGCGGAACCGTTTCACGACGCGCAGGGCGGCGAAGTTGAGCGCCAGGGTGACCATGAACAGCACGAAGCCGAGCGCGAACGCGCTGAGCGTCGCGGGGTGATCGAAGCTGCCGTCGCCGGTCAGCATGGCTACGATCTGCACGGTGACGGTGGTCATCGCTTCCAGCGGATTGGCGGTGAGGTTGGCGGCGGTCGAGGCGGCCATGACCACGATCATAGTTTCGCCGATAGCGCGGCTGATCGCCAGCATGATCCCGGCGACGATGCCGGGCAGGGCGGCGGGCAGCAGCACGCGGCGGATGGTCTCCGATTTGGTCGCGCCCATCGCCAGGCTGCCGTCGCGCATCGCCTGCGGGACCGCCGCGATGCTGTCGTCCGCCATCGATGATACGAAGGGGATGATCATCACCCCCATCACCAGCCCCGCCGCGAGCGCGCTTTCCGAGCTGGCGTTGGCGACGCCGAGCGCCTGCGCGGCGTCGCGGACCAGCGGGGCAACGGTCAGCGCCGCGAAGTAGCCGTAAACGACGGTCGGCACGCCCGCGAGGATCTCGAGCGCGGGCTTGAGGCCGCGACGCCAGGCGGGCTTGGCGTACTGCGTCAGGTAGATCGCGCTCATCAGCCCGAGCGGAATGGCGACGATCATCGCGATGATCGCGCCGATGAAGATCGTGCCCCAGAACAGCGGAACCGCGCCGTAGCGCGAGCCGTCGACCGTCGCCGGATTGGCCATCGGGTCAGGTGACCAGTGCAGGCCGAACAGGAAATCGATCGGCGAGACCCGGCCGAAAAAGCGCACCGTCTCGAATACCAGGCTGACGAGTATGCCGAGCGTCGTCAGAATCGCCATCAGCGAAGCGAGCAGCAGGATCATCATCACGATCCGCTCGACCCGTGTGCGGGCGGAGAAGTCGGGCTTCAGGCGCAGGAACGCAAAGGTCGCTCCGGCAAGCCCGATCGCGAGCGTCGCCAAGATGCCGATCAGGCGGTAGTGCGACAGGGCCTGGCGGTACGGCTCGACCAGCGGCGCGGCCGCGGGAAGCGCGACTGCGGCGCTCTCACCGCTCGCCGCGGCATGCGCCTGCGACATCAAGGCATCGCGCTGGAAGTCGAACGCGGGCAAGCTCGCGGCGGCCGGGTCGGCCAGCACCGACTGGTCGACCAGAGCCGGCGAGATCGCGCTCCACAAGGCGATGAAGGCGACCACCGGCAGCGCGATCCACAGGGCGGCGTACCACCCGTGGTAGCTCGGCAGCGCCGCCAGCCGCGTGTTGCCGCCGCGCCGGAAGCTCCACGCGCGGGCGCGCGCGGCGAGCCATCCGGCGAGCGCCAGTGCGAAGGCCAGCAGGAGGAGAAGCGAGAACGACATCGGGGAAGGGCAGCATCCAGCCAGACCGGAACGCGCCGGCGGATGCTACACTTGTGTGACAGTATCGTGACTGTCGGCAATCTCGTCGGCGATCGGCAGGCGCACCGTGACGGTGGTCCCCTTGCCCTGCGCGCTGGCGATGTCGAGCCGGCCCCGGTGGCGTTCGACGATATGCTTGACCAGCGCGAGCCCGAGGCCGGTCCCGCCCGAGGCGCGGCTGCGGCCCGCGTCGACGCGGTAGAAACGCCGGGTGAGATGGGGAAGATGGTCGAGGGAAATCCCGTCGCCCTCGTCGGACACCGACAGCAGCGCCCCGCGCGAATCGTCGCGGGTCAACGAAACCGCGACGCGTCCGTCCTCCGCTCCGTACTTGAGCGCGTTATCGACGATGTTGCGCACCAGTTGCTCGAGTTGTTGTTCGTCGCCCTGCACGAAGGCGTCATCCAGCGCGAAATCGACTCGCGCGCTCCGCTCCGCCCCTGCGGCATCGCGCGCCGCGCGCTGGACCAGCGGGGCGAAGGCAATGCGCTCGCTCGGAAGGTCGTGCTCCTCCGCTTCGATGCGCGATAGCGACAGGAGATCGTCGACCAAACCTTGCAGCCGCTTCGCTTCGCGCAGCACCGTGCCGAGGAACTTGGCGCGCAGTGGCGGATCGTCGGGCTCGTCGATCAGGGTCTCGACGTAGCCGATGATCGAGGCGAGCGGCGTGCGCAGTTCGTGGCTGGCGTTGGCGACGAAGTCGGTGTGCGCGCGCCCGACATCGGCGTGTGCGGTGCGGTCGACCAGCTCGATCACCGCGTAGACCTCGTCGAGCGGCTGGCGCGAGATGCGCCACACGTCGCGTCGACGGGCGAGGCCGTGGATCTCCGCATCGGCCTGTCCCGCATGATTGGCGAGCTCGATGGCCTTGGGATGGCGCAGCGCGACCCGCACGTCCTGCCCGACGATGTGTTGCCCCAGCACCTCGCGCGCGGCCTGGTTGGCGATGGTCACGCGGTCGCGCTCGGTGAGCATCAGTGGCGTGCCGGAGTGCTCGATCAATTCGGCCATGGTGTCGCGGGTGAAGCCCGACGGGCGTTCCGGCGGCGCGACCGGCGCCGGCTCAGATACGATCAGCCACAGCGAGGCCAGCCACAGCAGCAGCACCGCCAGCGCGATCCACGGTTCGCCGCCCAGGACCAGCACCGCACCGGCGCCCACCACTGCGAGCGCGATACCCGGCCAGGGAAGCGAGCGGTGCGCCGACATCGCGCGCGCACCTAGCGGCAAGCGCCCCGCGGCGCCAGCCTGCACAACGATGAGAGGTTCTCGAAGTTGGTGACCCCTACGGGAATCGAACCCGTGTTTCAGCCGTGAGAGGGCCGCGTCCTGACCGCTAGACGAAGGGGCCATCCATGCCGGATGGCGCGCTCACTTTGGTGACCCCAACGGGAATCGAACCCGTGTTTCAGCCGTGAAAGGGCCGCGTCCTAACCGCTAGACGATGGGGCCACACCCGTAAGCGTGGCGGGCGCCTTAGGGGGGCGCTGGTGCCCGGTCAACCCTTGCTCGCGCGCCTCATCCATTCGTCGAATGACAGACCGCCTGCAGCTTGTTGCCGTCGGGATCGCGAACGTAGGCGCCGTAGTAGTTGGGGTGGTAATGCGGGCGGAGGCCGGGACCGCCTTCGTCGCTGCCGCCATTCGCCAGCGCTGCGGCATGGAACGCGTCGACCGTCGCCCGGTCGTGCACGAGATAGGCCACATGAACCCCGTTCCCGGCCCGCGCGGCCTGACCGTCGAATGGCGCTCCGACGAAGGTCTTTGGCCCGGTGGGCTGGCCGAATGCAATCCCGCCTTCGCGCTCGAACAGGATCGGGTGGCCGAGCACCTCCATCACCGCGAGCCAGAATGGCCGTGCGCGCGCGAAGTCGTTGGTGCCGAGCGTGATGTGGCTGAACATCGTACCCTCCTCAGTCTGCCCAGGCCGCATCCTCAAGGTGAAGTTCGGCTTGCGGGCGGTCGCCCCAGTCGTCGATCTTGGCGCGGCCTGCGAGCCACAGGCTGCGGCCCTTCGCGCCATGCAGCAGCGCTTGCCCCATCGCACTTTCGGCGGCGCGGAAGGCGATCGCCTTGACGCTCTTGCCGTCGAGCCCGCTGGCGACGAGGCGGACGTGGTCGGTGCCGACTACTTCGGCACGCACGAGCCGTACGGGGCCGATCGCCAGCCGCGGCCCGGGCCAGCCCATCCCGAACGGGCCCGCTCCGTCGAGCGCCTCGACCAGGTCCGGCGTCAGTCCCCCCGGCGCGAGCGCGAGATCCATTGGCAGCGCCTCCCGCTCCATTGCTCGCGCTACTGCAGCCCCGAGCCGCGAGTCGAGCCAGTCTGTGAGCGCGGCGACCTGGGCCGCCTCGACAGTCAGCCCCGCGGCCATAGCGTGCCCCCCACCGGCAACAAGCAGGCCTTGTTCCCGCGCGGCAATGATGGCCGCGCCGAGGTCGATACCGGGGATCGATCGGCCGGAGCCTTTACCCGTATCCGCGTCGAGCGCGATCACCAGCGTCGGCTTGCCGGTCTTCTCCTTGATCCGTCCGGCGACGATGCCTATCACGCCGGGGTGCCAGCCGCGTCCGGCGAGAACGTGGACGGCGCGGTTGTGCTGGCCTTCGAGCATCGCCTCGGCGGCGGACTGGACCTCGGCCTCGATCGCGCGGCGCTCGTCGTTGAGAGCGGATAGCTGTTGGGCGATCGCCGCGGCCTCGTCAGGGTCTTCGGTGGTCAGCAACCGTACGCCGAGCGTGGCCTCGCCAACCCGGCCGCCGGCGTTGATGCGCGGGCCGAGGGCGAAGCCGAGATCGCTGCACACTGGCGCGCGCTTTAGCCGGCTAGCATCGATCAACGCCGCCATGCCGACATTGGCGCGGCGCGCCATGACCTTGAGTCCCTGTGCCACGAACGCGCGGTTGAGCCCGCGAATTTGCGCTACGTCGGCGACGGTGCCGAGCGCCACGAGGTCGAGCAGGCTCATGAGATCGGGTTCGGGACGGTTCTCGAAGAAGCCCTGCGCGCGAAGAGTGCGGACCAGCGCCACGCCGAGCAGGAAGGCGACGCCCACTGCCGCGAGGTGCGCATGCTCCGCGCCAGTGGTGCTTTCGTCCAGGCGGTTGGGGTTCACCAGCGCCACCGCGCGCGGCAGTTCGTGCGCGCACTTGTGATGGTCGACAACGATCACGTCGACCCCGGCGGCGTGAGCCTGCGCCAGCGCATCATGGGCCATCGCGCCGCAATCGACGGTGACGACTAGGCTCGAGCCTTCTTCGCCGAGGCGCACAAGCGCCTCGCCGCTTGGCCCATAGCCCTCGAGCAGCCGATCCGGGATGTAATAGCGCGCCGAGTGTCCGAGCATGCGCAGCAGTCGCACCAGCAGTGCCGCGCTGGTGGCGCCGTCGACGTCGTAGTCGCCGTAGATCGTCACCGTCTCGCTGGTCAGCACCGCCTGCGCGAGGCGTTCGGCGGCGGCGTCCATGTCCTTGAAGTGCGAGGGGTCGGGCAGGAAGGCCCGCAAGGTCGGTGCGCGGTGGCGGTCGAGATCCTCGCGCTCCACGCCGCGAGAGAGGAGGAGTTGGGTGACGAGGTCGTCGAGCCCAGCGGCGCCGCCGGTCACGTCCATGTTGCCGCCGCGCCAGTGCCACGCCTTACCCGACAGCGAGCGGTCGACACCGAGGACGGACTTGAGCGCGGAGGAGGCCATGCCGCTTACTTAAGGCCCGGCGGACTCGGGCGCAAACCCGCGGGCGTTGACAATCGACAGCGCCGGCCGATGCTGTCCGCAATGGACCGCGCCCTGCTGATCCTCTGGCACAGCCGCACCGGCGCGGCCGAAGCGATGGCGCGCGCGGCGTTTTCTGGCGCTGGCGACACGGGGCGCTTGCTCGCCGCACAAGAGGTCCAACCCACCGATCTCCTCGCCGCCGGCGGCTACCTGTTCGTCTGCCCCGAGAACCTCGCCAGCATGAGCGGGCTGATGAAGGAGATGTTCGACCGCTGCTACTACCCGGTGCTGGGCCGGATCGAGGGGCGAGCGTATGCGACGATGATCGCGGCCGGATCGGACGGCGAGGGCGCGCAGCGTCAGATCGACCGTATCGCTACCGGCTGGCGGCTGCGCAAGGCGGCGGAAGGGTTCATCGTCAACACCGATGCCCAGACGCCCCAGGCGATCCTGGCGCCGAAGGTGGTGCCGTATGAAGCGCTGGAGCGGTGCCGGGCATTGGGAATGGCGATGGCGGAAGGGCTCGCGCTGGGCGTGTTCTGACAAATCGACGCCGAAATGGCGGCATTTGTCTTGAGTGGACTCGACGAAGGGCTTGTTTCACGGCACTATTTCCGCCGCGGGGCTGGCGGGGGATGCCACTATTTCGAGTGCGAGTGACAATCCGGCTCCGGCGGGCCCCGGCGCGCTGCTCCTGCTGTTCTCGCGCGGGGAGCGGCCGGACAGCGCGGTGCTGCATGAAACGGCGCTCGGATCGGACCGGCTGGCGGTAACCAGCGCGCTCGGCGAAGGCGGGCAGGGGCCGCTCGGCATCGAACTGCTGCGCGACGGGATGACCTACGACCTCGTCGGTGCCGCGCCCGGGCCTGGGATCGTGGTGCCGCCACTCCCGCACCGGATGGGGGTCGGTGCCGATGTGCGCGAAGCCGATCTCGAAGCGCTTGCCCTGCGCGCGGGGCCGCACCTGTCGCAAGGACCCGCGATCGTGCCGGTGGTGCGGACGATGATGGGGGTGGCGAGCATGATCGTGCCGCACCTGCCGCGCCTCGTGGCGGTGGCGTGGAGCGAAAGCGGCGCGCTGATCGGGTGCGAATTCTTCGTCTCGGTGATGAGCGCGTGGGTTGCCGGTGGGGCTTTCCCGGGGCTTGGGCTGACCGCTTTTGCGCCTGAGGCCGATGGGGGGCTCCGCAGCCAAGGTCTCGCCTTCTTCACCGGGCAGGAAGTGCGGCTCGCGGCTGAGCTGGCTGAGGATCGCGCCGCCGGGACGCGGCTCGGGGTGCGTCTGATCGACCAATTGGTCGGCCGTCCCGCACTGACGCAGGGGGAGGCGGTGATCGGGCCCGACGGGCAGCGATTGATGATCGAGCCGTCACCCGACCGACGGCTGCTGCGCGTCCGCCGCGGGTGAGCGCCGGGGTGGAGGCTCGCGCGCGACTGCCGTTCCGCGCGGTCAACCGTGCCGGACAACCTGGCCACGATCCCGACCTCCAGCGTCATCACCTGCTGCCCCGCCAGCTCAGGACGGGCCGGTGCTTCGGGCGGTTGTTCGCGGCACTCGACCCGGCGCGGCTTGGCTTCGACGACTTCCGCCGCGACGGCCTGCTCTTGCCCGCAGAAGGCGACGCTGCGCGCCGCCTCGGCCTGCCGCTCCACCGCGGGCCGCACCGCGACTACAACGGGCTGGTGATCGAGCGCGTCGGCCAAGTCGAGGCGCGCTGGTCCGCCCGCCGATCGCGCCATCCCGACGCGGCGGGCGAGGAAGCGCTGTTCCGGTTGGCGCTGTTGCAGCGGGCGCTGCGCCGCCGCCTGCTGAACCCACGCGGCGCACCGCTGCGACTCAATACGCAAGAGCCGATCGGTACCGGCGTCGACTTCGCCGAACTCGACGCGATGGCCGAGCAGCTTTGGTTAGGCACTCAGATCATCTTGGCGGATAGTTCGGCCTTCGCCGCCTGATACTCGGCCTCGAGACGGTCGACCCGTTCGGCGACGCTCTCCACCGCCTCGACCATGCCGACACCCTGCCCCGACCCCCAGATGTCCTTCCATGCCTTGGCTTCGGTGTTGCCGCCGCTGCCGAAGTTCATCGCCGACGGATCGCTCGCGGGCAGGTTGTCGGGGTCCATCCCGTTCGCTTCGATCGAGGAGCGCAAGTAGTTACCGTGCACCCCGGTGAAGAGGTTCGAATAGACGATCCCGTCTGCCCGCGCGGCGACGATCGCGTCCTTGTATCGTTGGTCGGCATTCGCCTCGGTGGTGGCGATCCACGGGCTGCCGATATAGGCGAAGTCCGCTCCCATTGCTTGCGCCGCAAGGATCGAGCGGCCGTGCGCGATCGATCCGGACAGCGCCACGGGTCCATCGAACCACGTGCGCAATTCCTGCATCAGCGCGAATGGAGACAGCGTCCCGGCGTGCCCACCCGCGCCAGCGGCGACCGGGATCAGTCCTGTCGCGCCCTTCTCGATCGCCTTCCGCGCAAAGCGGTCGTTGATCACATCGTGGAGGGTGATGCCGCCCCAGCCGGTGACCGCGGCGAACACGTCCTCGCGCGCGCCCAGCGAGGTGATCACCATCGGCACCTGCCACTTGGCGCACACCGCCATATCCTCGTCGAGCCGATTGTTCGACTTGTGGACGATCTGGTTGACCGCGTAGGGCGCGGCGGGCCGGTCGGGGTTGTCGCGGTTGTGCGCGGCGAGCTCCTCGGTGATCCGGTGCAGCCACTCGTCGAGGACGCCCGAAGGCCGCGCATTGAGCGCCGGGAAGCTGCCGACGATGCCCGCCTTGCACTGGGCGATGACGAGCTCCGGCCCCGACACGATGAACAGCGGCGAGCCGATGACCGGCAGGCGCAAGCGATCGAATGGGGCGGGGAGGGCCATGCTTCAGGTCTCCGGAAGGAAGGTTAGCTACGGCCGGTGTCGAGCGTCAGCTCGTCGTAGGCCGCGTTGTAGTCGAGCGGGATGCCGGCGGCGTGCAGGCGGTCGAGCGAGACGAATTCGCGCGCGGCGCTGGAGGCCCGCAGCTGGGCGAACTCGGCGCCGTCGATCCGGCCCTGAAATAGGTCGAGCACTTGGCCGATGCGCACCGCGACCTGGCCGTCGGCAACCTGGAACTCGACCTGGCCCAACACCCGGTCGCCGGAGCGCACGGCCATCCGCTGGCCCGGCTCGGCGGCATCGACCTGCGCGATGTAGGCGGCGCGGGCGCTGTCACTGATCTGCGGGATGTAGGCGAGGTCGGTGGGGACCTGATCGATGGCCGCCGCCGCGCTTGGTGCGCTTCCGGCGGGTGCCGGGATTGCAACTGCCAGTTGGGCGGGCGCGACAGGTTCGGGCTCAATAACTGGCGCCACGATGGGGCCCATCGGAATGGCGGGCGCTTCTACTGTCAAAGCGACCGACTCAAGCGCGAGCGGAGCGGCGAGCGTAGGCTGCGCTGCGGCTATTGGTGACGCAGGCCGCGAAGTCGGCAGCATGGCAGCGACGGTAACGCGTTGCACCGGCTTCGTCGCGGGCTTGGCCGGAGACGAAACCGCGAGCGCCGTCTCGATCTGATAAGGCCCCCGCCACTGCGCATGACTATCGCGCGGCTGGCTGTCGCAGCCGGTCGCCAGGACACCGACGAGAGCGACGGTCGACATGGCGCGCAGCGTCACTCCCCTGTCCTCGCGGTCGATCCGTGGCATCTGCTTGGTCCCCTCTCGTCTCGCCCTTGTCGCGTGAACGGGTGGCGGATGGCAACCCGATTCGTCGCGCAAGTCCCGCTTCAGGCCAGCAAGTGCGCGAGACCGTAAATACGCGCGGCGGTGCCGGCGAAGAGGTCGCGCTTCTCGCCGTCCGAGGCACCGCTCGCGACGCGCTTGAAGGCGTTCCATAGCACCGGGTAGCTCGCGCCCCAGCGATCGACCGGGTAATTGCTCTCGAACATCGCCCGTCGCGGGCCGAAGGCGGCGATGCAGGTGTCGATGTAGGGCTCCCACAGCTTCGCCAGCTCCCCGCTGCCGAGTCCGGCGGCGGGACCGCGGTCGGGGAGTTGGGTGAACGCCATCGCCAGGCCGCCCAGTTTGACCGAGACGTTCTCGCATTCGGCGATGGCCTGGATGCTGTCGCGCCAACGGCCGAAGTTCTCCTCGAGCTTGCCACGGTGGCTGGCGATACCGAGCGGGGTGCCGCAGTGATCGAGCACGATCGGCTGGTCGGGGAAGGCGCGCGCGAGATCGAGCACGTCGCCCAGTTGCGGCTCGAGTAGCCACGCGTCGAATGTCAGCCCGCGCTTGCCGAGTTCGGCGAACCCTTCGCGAAAGGCTGCGTCGAGATACAGACCTTGCGGTGCATGAAACGGCGGGCCCAGCACCTCCGGATCGGCGTCCCATGCGGCGGCATGGCGGATGCCGACGAAGCGCGGGGAGGCGGCTTGCAGCGCATCGAGCACTTCGCCCGCCTTGGCGCCGAGCGTAAGGTCCGCATGCCCGACGATCGCGGCCGCGGGACGGTAATTGCCATACAGCCCGCTTGCCCCCTGCGCCGCGACGCCGTTGACGAACTCGACCTCGCCGACGACCTTCAGCGCCTCGCCCCGGCTGGCGTCGTAGAAGGCGCCGCACTCCATGAACACGGTGGCGACGATGTTATGGCCCGACTGGGTATCGGCCTGGAGCTGGTCGAACGTGTAGTGCGCCGCGCCCGCGAGCGTCTCGAGAAATTCGTGCCGCGGCTCGGGGAAGGCGGGCAGGACAGGCCGCAGGTCCCACAAATGGTGGTGCGGATCGATGATCGGCAGCTCGGGCTCGAGAATGGATTCGGTCATGTCGGTGCCTCCCAAGCGGCCGGTTTTGTAGGACTTGTCACACTTGTCACGGTGTCCAGAGGAACTTGTGTCGCCTTGCCCGCGAAGGCGTCGCCATTTGCGGCCAAAGCGTCGCGTTGCGAACGCAATGTGTCGGCTTGGCAAGAGCGGTGTCGCCTTCGCTTCGGCAGGGGGTGTGAGAGCGGAAAAGCGAAATCATTACCCGCATCTAGCCAGAAAGCCGCGAAGTAGGAAAGTCCCACCAATACCAATCGTAGGGTGCATTGAGGCATCGCCGAAATGCACCGGCGACGTTGACAAGGGGCGATAGCGCGAGGGCAATCTTCTGGGATTGCCCGCCCGCGATGCGTTTCGCGTGCGCTCAATGCACCCTACTTGCTACGTTTCTCTCGCGACCCATTGCGGACTTCCGAACGCGATGCGAAACTCGTTAATGTGAAACGATGGTCCACGATTCTGATATTGGCCGGTATGGTTGGTGTCGCAGCAACCGCTGTCAGTAAATCTGGCACCTACCAGGTGAACGGGCGTCGGTTCGAAGTGCCAAAGGCATACGCCTTCAATGAGCGAATATTTTGGCTTCCGGCGACCGACAACGGTTCCTTTATGTTCAGTTTAGAACCTGATATCCCCAAGGATGTAATACCGCCTCACCTGGTGGTCGTGGATTCCGCTCTTCAAGCATGCGCTGGCGGTGGAGGCGCGCAGATGACCAAGGTCGCGTGCGGCTCCGAGCGAAGCAGCGTAGCGGTTGCTGCACCCTTCCGAAAAGAATTCTGGCACGCCGATGACCCGACCCAGTGGGACTATTACGCTGTGGGAGGCGACGACCCTGAAAGCGGCGGGCAGCAACTTCAGGTCGCTTCTTGCACACCGATCTCGCCTAACCCCGCGCGCCCAAACGGCACCGCAATCTGTCAAACTGTTTGGGGAACAGATGGCCTCGTGTTGACTCTCGGCTTCGAAGAAAATGAGCTAAATAAACTTCCTGAAATGAGGGCGCGTACGACGAAGCTGCTTTCATCGTGGAGAGTCCGTTAGCGCCCGACCACGGACGTAGAAGCCGCTACCCAGCCAGCGCAGAATTCGCCGCGCTGACCACCGCGCGCACGCTGGCGGTCGCGACGTCTTCGTCAATCCCGCAGCCCCACACCAGTCGTCCGTCGGGCAGGGCGCACTGGACGTAGGCGGCGGCGCGGGCGTCGGAGCCGGTGGAGAGTGCGTGCTCGGAGTAGTCCCGGACCTCCAGTGACACGCCGAACGCATCCTGCAAGGTCGCGACGACCGAGGAGATGAGGCCGTTGCCGCGGCCGCTGACCGACTGTGCCTTGCCTTCGACCGCGATGGTGCCGGCGAAGATGCGGGTGCCGTCGGGGGCCCGCGTTTCCTCGTAGCCGACGAGCTGGAACGGGCGGGTGGGCTCGCCGACGTGGTAGGTCTCGCGAAACGCTTGCCAGATGTCGGCGGCGTTGAGCTCGCGGCCAAGTTCGTCGGCCATGCGCTGGACGGCGCGCGAGAAATCGGTCTGCATCGCCTTTGGGAGCTTGAGGCCCTGGTCCTGTTCCAGCACCCAGGCGAACCCGCCCTTGCCGGACTGCGAGTTGACGCGGATCACCGCTTCGTAGCTGCGGCCAAGGTCCGCCGGGTCGATCGGCAGGTAGGGCACGCGCCAGCGCTCGTCGCTCTGGACCCCATGCGCCTCAAACCCCTTCTTGATCGCGTCCTGGGGGCTGCCGGAGAAGGCGGTGAAGACCAGCTCGCCGCCGTAGGGGTGGCGCTGGTGGAC
>JAEWKG010000270.1 GCA_023386135.1 Pseudomonadota bacterium
TCCGCTTCACGCTCGGCGGTGAGGGCGGCGTGGTGCGCACGAGCAAGCTGATCGACCGCACGCGCTTTGCGATCTCCACCGAAGAGACGCGCTACTACCTCAACGGCATCTTCCTTCACGTCTCGGACGAAGACCAGCCGGTGCTGAAGGCAGCCGCGACCGACGGCCACCGCCTGGCTCGCTTCACCCTTCCCCGCCCCGATGGTGCGGAGGGCATGCCCGACGTGCTCGTGCCGCGCAAAGCGGTCGCCGAGCTGCGCAAGCTCCTCGAGGAGGCGCTCGACGGCAACGTCCAGATCGACCTGTCGGCGAGCAAGATCCGCTTCACGCTCGGCGGTGAGGGCGGCGTGGTGCTCACGAGCAAGCTGATCGACGGCACCTTCCCCGATTATTCGCGCGTTATTCCAACGGGTAACGACAAGCTCCTCAAGCTCGATCCGAAGTCGTTCTACGAAGGCGTCGACCGCGTCGCGACCATCGCCACCGAGAAGACCCGCGCGGTCAAGATGGGCCTCGACAACGACAAGGTCATCCTGTCGGTCACTTCGCCCGACAACGGCACCGCGGCTGAGGAAGTGCCCGCCGACTATCGCGCCGACGGGATGGAAATCGGCTTCAACGCCAATTACTTGAAGGACATTCTTCACCAGATCGACGGTGACACGGTGGAATTGCACCTCGCCGATCCCGGCGCGCCGACGCTGATCCGGCAGGACGAGAAGAGTCCGGCGCTCTACGTGCTGATGCCGATGAGAGTGTGACCCGGCCAACTTGTCACGATGATCGGGGCTGTTTTTCGAAAACGGGAAAACGCTGATTTTTTTCGATGCGGCAACCGTTTAAGTGAACATTCGCGTGTCTCGATTGTCACCTTACGAGTTCGCGCTTCGCCGGGTAGCTAAGGGTCGAAATACCGCACGATTTGAAAGAGCCGGAAAGGCTTTAGCGGATGGCGCGCCTGTAGGAAAATCCGCCTGCGTCTGACCTAGATCGCCACCGCGATCTTGCCGAAGTGCTTGTTGGCGACCTGGTGACGGAAGGCATCGGCAAGCTGCGCCAACTCGAACGTGTCGCTGATCACCGGCTTGATGCCGTTGACTTCCAGCGCCGCGATCATATCGAGCTGCTGGGCGCGACTGCCGACCGTCAGGCCCTGCACGGTGAGGTTCTTGGAGAACAACAGTGCGGTCTGCACCGGGCCGGCGACGCCGGTCAGCACGCCGATCAGCGCGATGTGGCCGCCGACGCGCGCGGCGAGCATCGATTGGTCGAGAGTGCCGGGACCGCCGACTTCGACCACCGTGTCGCCTCCGCGGCCGCCGGTCATCTGCAGCGCGGCAGGACCCCAGGCGGGCGTTTCCTTGTAGTTGATCAGTTCGTCGGCGCCGAGGTCGCGCAGGCGCTCGAGCTTCTCGCCGCTCGAGCTGGTGGCGATCACTCGCGCGCCGGCGGCCTTGGCCATTTGCAGCGCGAAGATCGACACGCCGCCGGTGCCCTGGACCAGCACGGTGTCGCCGGGCTTGGTGCGAGTGTCGACGAACAGCGCGCGCCAGGCGGTGAGGCCGGCGCAGGTAAGCGTGGCGGCCTCGGCGGCGCTGTAGCCCTTGGGGGCGCGGGTGAACCACGAAGCGGGGAGGGTGACCGTCTCTCGCGCGAATCCGTCGGTGCTGTCGCCGGGGACCATGCGCTGCGCGGCGTAGGGCACGTCGCGGCCGTCCTGCCAGCCAGGGAAGAACAGGCTTAGTGCCATGTCGCCGACCGCGAAGCCGGTCTCGCTATCGCCCACTGCGATCACCTCGCCCGCACCGTCGGACATCGGAATGCGGCCCTGCGGCGCGGGAATCATGCCGGTAACGACCGCGAGGTCGTGGAAGTTGAGCGAACTGGCTCGGAGGCGGACAGTGATCTCGCCCGGTCCCGGCGCTGGGGCGTCGGGCAGGTCGGCGAGGGTGAGGGAGTCGAGCGTGGAGGGCGAAGCGCCGGTGGTGATGGCTTTCAATTGTTCACTCGCAATACTGTCCGCTCACCCTGAGCTTGTCGAAGGGTGCTTCGCTACGGCCGATGGTGGCGCAGCGTCCTTCGACAGGCTCAGGACGAGCGGAGGTGAGGGAAGGGGGCTTACTCCGCCGCCTCGGCCAGTTCGGCGCGCTGCGGGCCGCGGATGAGGCCGCCCGGCGCCTCCCCGGTCCACTCGCCTTCGCGGAAGGTCACCACGCCGTTCTTGATCGTGCAGACGTAGCCTTCCGCCTTCTGCAGCAGACGCTTGCCGCCAGCGGGCAGGTCGAACGCCAGCCACGGCTTGCCGAGCTTCAAACGCTCCATGTCGATCACGTTGAGATCGGCGAGGTAGCCCGGCGCGATCACGCCGCGATCTTCGAGGCCATAGAGCCGCGCTGTGTCGAGGCACTGGCGCTTGACCGCGTGTTCAAGGCTGAGACGCCCGCCACGCTTGCGGTCGCGCACCCAGTGCTGGAGCATGAAGGTGGGCGACGCGGCGTCGCAGATCGTGCCGCAGTGCGCGCCGCCGTCGCTAAGCGAGTTCACCGTGTCGTCGGCCGCCTGCAGCTCCTCGAGGAAATCGAGATTTCCGTCGGCGTAGTTGAGCAACGGCAGGTAGATGAACCCCCTGCCGTCGTCGCGGCACAGCAGGTCGTAGGCGTATTCCTCCGGCGACACCCCCGCTGCGGCGGCGCGCGTCAGGATATTCGCGTCGGCCTGCGGCTCGTAGTCGAAATCGGGGTCCATCTCGAACTGCATGGTCCAGCCGCCGGTGACGACCATGATCAGCCCGATGATGTCCTGGTTGACCTCGGAGAAGTCATTCGGCTCGGCGAGCAGCTTGGCCTTGAACGCGGGGTCAAGCAGCTTGGCCTTCTGCTGCTCCCACGGCAGCTCGGCGATTTCCTGCCAACTCGGCTTGAGGCGGAACGGGTGGACGGTGCCCTGCCACGCCATCACAATGCCGTTTCCGCGCAGTGCGATCTGGGCGACGATGTTGGCGCCGTTGTCGTTCTCGGCGCGCATGGTGGCGATCTGCTCTTCGAGTGGAAGCTCTTTGGCGATCGATTGCAGCGCGGCGAAGGTCACCGGCAGGCCGGTTTCGCGGCTCAGTTGCCCCATCCAGCCGAACTCGTTCCACTCGCGCATCATGTCGCTCGCCATCTCGAACACGCCGTGTCCCGCGCGGCCCATAGCGCGGCCGATGCCGACCAGTTCTTCGGCGGTGGCGGTAGTGCCGGGCACCACTTCGCCGTCGATCGAGCGGTGGAGCACGGTGCGGCTGGTCGAGAAGCCGAGCGCGCCCGCCCGCACGCCATCCTCGACAATCTTGCCCAACGCCTCGATGTCCTCCGCCCTCGGGACCCCGCCCGGCCGCG
>JAEWKG010000290.1 GCA_023386135.1 Pseudomonadota bacterium
CGCCAAGGCCGAAAGCGAACTCAAGAAACTCAAGACCATGCAGCCGATGAGCGCCGAGGCGACCGTCATCCGCAACTACCTCGACGTGTTGCTCGGCCTGCCGTGGGGCAAGAAGTCGAAGGTCAAGAAGGATATCGCGCAAGCTCAGGCCGTGCTCGACGAGGACCACTACGCGCTCGAGAAGGTCAAGGATCGGATCGTCGAGTATCTCGCGGTCCAGGCGCGGACCAACAAGCTGAAGGGTCCGATCCTGTGCCTGGTCGGCCCTCCGGGCGTGGGCAAGACTTCGCTCGGTAAGTCGATCGCCAAGGCGACCGGGCGCGAGTTCGTGCGCCAGTCGCTGGGCGGCGTGCGCGATGAGGCGGAGATCCGCGGCCACCGGCGCACCTACATCGGCTCGCTGCCGGGCAAGATCGTGTCGAACCTGAAGAAAGCCGGGACCAGCAACCCGCTGTTCCTGCTCGACGAGATCGACAAGCTCGGCCAGGATTTCCGCGGCGATCCGGCGTCGGCGCTGCTCGAGGTGCTCGATCCGGAGCAGAACGCGAAGTTCCAGGACCATTACCTCGAGCTCGATCTCGACCTCAGCGACATCATGTTCGTCACCACCGCGAACAGCCTCAACCTGCCGCAGCCGTTGCTCGACCGGATGGAGATCATCCGCCTTGAGGGCTACACCGAGGACGAGAAGGTCGAGATCGCCGAGCGGCACCTGATCGCCAAGCAGGTCGAGGCGCACGGGCTGAAGGCCGGCGAGTTCACCCTCACCACCGAGGGCCTGCGCGACCTGATCCGCTACTACACCCGCGAGGCGGGCGTGCGCACGCTGGAGCGCGTGATCGCGCGGCTGGCGCGCAAGAGCCTGCGCCAGATCCTCGAAGGCAAGGCGACCAGTGTTGCCATTACGCCCGAGAACCTCGGCGACTACGCCGGGGTGCGCAAGTTCAAGCACGGCGTCAGCGAAGACGAGCCGCAGGTGGGCGCGGTCACGGGGCTCGCCTGGACCGAGGTCGGCGGCGAGTTGCTGACGATCGAGAGCGTCACCACCCCGGGCAAGGGCGAGGTCAAGACCACCGGCAAGCTCGGCGACGTGATGAACGAAAGCGTCGCGGCCGCCTTCAGCTTCGTGAAGGCGCGCGCGCCGGCCTACGGCATCCGTCCGAGCCTGTTCGGGCGCAAGAACATCCACATCCACCTGCCCGAAGGCGCGGTGCCCAAGGACGGCCCAAGCGCGGGTGTGGGCATGGTCTCTTCGATCGTCTCGACCCTCACCGGGGTGGCGGTGCGAAGCGATGGCGCAATGACCGGCGAGGGCACCTTGCGCGGGCGGGTGCTGGCGATCGGCGGGCTCAAGGAAAAGCTGCTCGCGGCCCTGCGCGGCGGGATCAAGACGGTCATGATCCCCGAGGAGAACGTCAAGGACCTCGCCGAGATACCGCAGAACATCAAGGACGGCCTCGAGATCGTGCCGGTCAGCCACGTCGACCAGGTGCTCGAACGTGCGCTGGTGGCTCCGCTCGATCCGATCGACTGGAGCGATGCGGACGATCTGGCGAGCCAGCCGCTGCCGCAAGGCCCGGGCGAGGGCGCGACCGCGCACTAGCGCTCGGACGCTACGGAACTGCCCAAGGCGCGCCGTTTCGGGACGATTCGCGACGGATCGTTCCGAACGGCGTCGTGGAGGCCCGATTTGCCTTTGACTTGAAGGTCAAAAGACCTTCAGAACCCATCCCTTCGCGCGCTGCGATTCCCTTGCGGATCGATGGCTGCGCTCATGCCATGCTGGTCGCCCAAAGACGTGGAGGGGGAACGAATGAACAAGAACGATCTCATCGGAGCCGTTGCCGAGGCCGCGGGCCTTTCGAAGAGCGACGCCGCGAGTGCGGTCGAGGGGGTGTTCGACGCGATCACCGCCGCGCTCAAGAAGGGCGATGAGGTGCGGCTGGTGGGATTCGGCACGTTCACCGTCGCGCGCCGCAAGGCCTCCACCGGGCGCAACCCGCGCACCGGCGAACCGATGAAGATCAAGGCCTCCAACCAGCCCAAGTTCAAGTCGGGCAAGCTCCTGAAGGATTCGGTCAACTGACCGTCTGAATTCAGGAACCGGCGCCCGCGCGATGAACGCGGGCGCCTCCAATTCCCTAGTCGATCTTGATCAGCGCGGTCGGGGCCTGCTTGGTCCGTACGTTGACCGCCCAGGTGAGCGCCTTGCCGTTGGCGCCGACGGTCGCACCCTCGTCGGTGTTGTTGGCGAGGATTTCGCCGTCGGTGGTGACGGTGAAGGTGCCGTCCGCCATCGGCAGCTTCGGCATGGTCTCGGTCATGCCGGCACCCTGATCCTCACTGTCGGTATCCGCATCGTTGTCGGTCGCGGCTGCGTCTGGCGCTTGCATCGCCGCATCGGTAGTGCTGCCCATCATCCCGCTCATCATCATCGCCTGGAACGGGTTGCCAGCGGCTTGCGGCCCGAAGCCGGGCGCGTCGATCCGCACGGCGCCCTGACGGCGGGTCGCGGTGACGAAGAAGTTCGCCATGGGGAAGCCCTCGAAGGTCGGGAACAGGAAGTCGTGGTCGAGCTTGCCGGTCAGCGAGAAGCTGACGTCGAACAGCCCGTCGCCCTTGTAGTCGACCCGGTTCCAGCCGACCTGCCGCCGCAGCTTGGCGGCCAGTTCCTCCGCCGCGGCGGGGTCCGACGGGTCGATCCCGCCGAGCATGGCGCGCATCGCCGCGGCGTCCTGCTCCTTTTTGGTCTTGCGGGCGGCGGCGCCTTCGTCCCACGTCTTGCGCTGGTCGGCTTCCTCCTCCTTCGTGCATTCGCGCGTTTCGAAGGTCTCGTCGTCGTAGCACTCCGCCTTGAACGCTTCGTCGCTTGCGCCCTGGCCCATCTGCGCGAGCTTGCTCAGCGCCAGCAGATGGATCTCGCCGTCATATTTGTACGTGAAGGCGCCGCTCTTGCGAATGTCGAGGCTGGCGGTGAACTTGCCCGGCGACAGCAGGCATCCCGCGAGAAGCCCCGCCAAACCCAGCGCGAGCACCGCGGCGGCGAGCCGGCGCGGGCGAGTGGTCCAATGCATCATGATCATTTCCCCCCTGGAATATGCGCGCGGTTATGGCCCGCGCGTGGCCACCGCGTAAAGCGCCACCGCGGCGGCGTTCGAAACGTTGAGGCTCTCCATCGCCTCGGCAATCGGCAGGCGCGCCAATGCATCGCAGTGCGCGGCGATGTTGTGCCGCATGCCTTCGCCCTCGGCGCCGAGCACCAGCGCGACCGGGCCGGCGGGCAACGCTTCGGATAATGTCGCTTCCGCTTCCCCGGCAAGGCCGATGCGCCAGTAGCCGGCCTCGGCCAGTTCCTCGAGCGCGCGGGCGAGGTTCACCACTCGCACCCACGGCACGATCTCCAGCGCGCCGCTCGCCGACTTGCCGACCGTGCCCGATTCGGGCGGCGCGTGCCGATCCTGCGTGACGATCGCTGCCGCGCCGAATGCCGCCGCCGAGCGCAGGATCGCGCCGACGTTGTGCGGATCGGTCACCTGGTCGAGTACCAGTACCGGACCGCTGTCGTCGCCGATCACGTCGCCCAAAAACACGACCTCCAGCGGCGCGCATTCGAGCACCAGTCCCTGGTGCGGCGCATCGCGGGCGACCAGCCGGGCAAGATCGTGCGGATCGGCGTACTCGACCGGGAAGTCGGGCGGCAGCTCGCCGTCGAGCGAGGCGACGCCTTCGCGGGTCGCCCACAACTTGCGGTGCTGCCGTTCGGGGTTCTTGAG
>JAEWKG010000006.1 GCA_023386135.1 Pseudomonadota bacterium
CTATTTCGCCGCCGGGCGCGACTGGATCCTGTCGCTCCACGCACCGGTGACGGTGGAAGTCGGCAACCACGACCTGCCCTACTTCAACCTCGCCGAGCGCTTTATCGATCCCTACCGCCGTTTCCGGGGAATGGAGGCGGTGGTCGAGAAGGAGCTCGACCTGCCGGGTATCGCTGTAGTGCCACTCAAGACCGCGGTGCGGATGCAGCCGCGGCTCGACTGGTCGAAGGGCTGGGTGACCGACAACGCGCTCGCCAAGTGCCTCGCCGCGATCGACTCCCTGCCTCCGGGCAAGCGCGTGCTGGTGACCGTTCATCATCCGCTGGTCGAGGTCGGCACCAAGGGAACGGCGCTGACCCGCGGCGGAACCCGGGCGCTGGCCGAGCTTGCCAAGCGCAAGGTGACCGCGGTGCTTTCCGGCCATGTCCACGATCCGTTCGATCTCACCCAGGAAACGGTCAACGGCCCGGTGCGGATGATCGGCGCGGGCACGCTGTCGCAGCGCATCCGCTCCACCCCGCAGAGCTTCAACGAGCTGCGTTTCGAGGCGGACGGGCGCCTGTGCGTCGAGGCGCGCAACCTGCAGGACGTGCCGACCGAGGCGATGAAGATCGAGGATGTGCCGCCCGACGCCATGCCCCCGCGCGAGCCCGGCGATCCGGTGGCGCCGGTCGGCGCGGTGCCGCGTACCGACCCGCCGGTGCACTGATCAGTCGGCGGGCGGCCGCACCGGGTTGGCCGCGTGCGATGGCATCGCGGCCGGCATTTCGAGCCAAGTGTGCCGCTCGCTCGCCCACACGGCCTGTTCGGGCATCGGAAAGGCAGGATCGGCGAAGGCTCCGGCCGCTACCCCGACGAGATGCGGCATCCGCTCCGGCTCCCACCATACGTTGGCTCCACAGCGCGGACAGAAGTGGAAGGTGACCGAAAACCCGCTGGCGGCGGTCCGGCGATAGGTCATCGTCGCCGCGCCGGTCTCGCGGACCTGATCGCGCGGAAAGAACGCCGCCACGCTGAACAGCGAACCGGTGCGGCGCTGGCAATCGAAGCAATGGCACAGCGAGACCTTGGCTGGCTCGCCGGTGCATGAAACGGTCACATCGCCGCAGTGACAGGACGCCAGACGGGTCATCGCGCCCAAGCTACCATGCCGTACCGCCATTGGAAAAGGGCGGCACCTTGCGGTACCGCCCTCCCATTCCGCCGTCGCGGAAATCCGTAAAGCTTAGCGCTTCGAGAACTGGAAGCTGCGACGGGCCTTGGCGCGGCCATACTTCTTGCGCTCGACGACGCGGCTGTCGCGGGTGAGGAAGCCGGCGGCCTTGACGGTGGCGCGCAGGGTCGGCTCGTACTTCGACAGCGCCTGGGCGATGCCGTGCTTGACGGCGCCCGCCTGGCCCGAGAGACCGCCGCCCTTGACGGTGGCGATCACGTCGTACTGGCCGGCGCGATCGGTCAGGCCGAAGACCTGGTTGATCACGAGGCGCAGCGTCGGACGCGCGAAGTAGACTTCCTGTTCGCGGCCATTGACCACGATCTTGCCGCTGCCGGGCTTGAGCCAGACGCGGGCCACGGCGTCCTTGCGGCGGCCGGTGGCGTAGGCGCGGCCCTGCTTGTCGAGCTCCTGCTCGCGCAGCGGGGCGTTGCTGACGACCGGGGTGAAGCCGGCCGGCGCGTCCTGCGTTTCAGCGGCGGGAGCGGCAGCTTCGCCGCCAGCCAGGGTCTTGAGGTCGGCGAGGTCCGACACGGTGTTGGTTTCGTCAGCCATTACGCGGTGACCTTGTTCTTGCGATTCATCGAAGCCACGTCGAGCGGCTGGGGCTGGGTGCCGCCGTGCGGATGCTCGGTGCCGGCATAGAGGTGCAGCGCCTTCATCTGCTGACGGCCGAGCGGGCCGCGCGGGACCATGCGCTCAACGGCCTTCTCGAGTACGCGCTCGGGGAAGCGGCCTTCCAGCACCTTGGCGGCGGTCACTTCCTTGATCCCGCCGATGTAGCCGGTGTGCTTGTAGTACTTCTTGTCGGCCAGCTTCTTGCCGGTGAACTTCACCTTGTCGGCGTTGATCACGACGACGTGATCGCCGCAGTCGACGTGCGGGGTGAAGCTCGGCTTGTGCTTGCCGCGCAGGATGTTGGCGACGATCGTGGCGAGACGGCCGACGACGAGGCCTTCGGCATCGATCAGATGCCACTTCTTCTCGACCTCGGCCGGCTTGATCGACCGGGTGGTCTTGCTGAGCGCCTTCATGGCTTGTCCTTGAAAGTTTCGAAAATCGCGCACAGCGAGGCCGTGCGAAGGCGCGCCCAATGACGATCGAAGTCCTACAAGTCAAGCAAAACGGCGGGTTTCGAGGGAGGTAAAATAATACCTTTAGGTCAGCTTGAGCGCCGTCCCAGCGCGTGCACCGCCCACGTGGTCGCCGCGACCAGCAGCGCGCCGACCGCCTGGTGCAGCACCGCAAGCCATAGCGCGACCCCGCTCCACACCGTGGCGATGCCGAGCAGGATCTGCGTCCCGAAGGCGGAATGGACCGCGACCGAGGCGGGGCGCTCGATCCCGCGCACCCGGCGCGCGAGCAGCACCAGCAGCGCCACCACCACCCACGCCCACCAGCGGTGGAGGAAGTGGATCAGGAACGGGTCGTGTCCCGCGGCCCACAGCGCGCCCGCGGCCCAGTCGACCCCGTCGGGGAACAGCTGCCCCTGCATCAGCGGCCAGGCGTCCCAGTTGAACCATCCGCCGCCGGCGACGACACCCGCGCGCAGGCCCGCGACCCAGGCGCCGAGCAGCAACTGCACGCCGAGCGCCGCCAGGGTGAGCGCGCCGAACCCGGTCAGCCGCGCCGGCCTTGCCCCGGGATCGCGCGCCAGCACCAGCAGGTCGCGCGCGGTCCACACCAGCCCGCCCAGCGTAAGCAGCGCGGTCAGCAGGTGCGCCGAGAGCCGAAAATGGCTGACCTTCACGTCGTTGACGATGCCCGATTCGACCATCCACCAGCCGATCGCGCCCTGCAGTCCGATAAGCGCGATCAGCGCGATTAGACGCGGCTTGTAGCCGGCGGGAATCTGCCGCCGCACCCAGAACCATGCGGTCACCGCGACCAGCACCAGTCCGATCGCGCGGGCGAGCAGGCGGTGCACCCATTCCCAGAAGTAGATGAACTTGTAGGTCGCCAGCGTCATCCCGGCGGGGCCGTTGATTTCCTGGTACTGCGGCGTCTGCTGGTAAGCGGCGAACTCGGCCTGCCATTGGGCGTCTGTGAGCGGCGGCAACGCGCCGGTGACCGGCTTCCACTCGGTAATCGAGACCCCGGATTCGGTCAGCCGGGTGATCCCGCCCACCACCACGATCCCGAGCACGAGAGCGGCGACGAACAGCAGCCAGTAGGCAAGGGCGCGCGGACGCGTGGCGGGGGCGGGTTCCATCGGGCGCGCTTGTGCGTCGCGTGGGCGTAAATCGCAAGGCGGCGGGAACGGTATCGGTTGCGTAACGATACAGCGTTACATAAGTAGCCACGCGCAAAGGTCATGGCCAACAGCTTCCTCATCTCGATTCGCGGTTCGGTGGACCGTGCCGGCATCACGCTGTCGGCCCTGTGCGCGGTGCACTGCCTGGCGACGATCGCCATCGTCTCGGTGCTCGGCATCGGCGGCGGGGTGCTCGCCAATCCGCTGATCCACGAGGTCGGCCTGGCGCTGGCGATGATCGTCGCCGCGGTGGCGATCGGGATCGGCGCGCTGCGCCATCGCCGCGCCGCGCCGTTCGTCACCGCGATGACCGGCCTCACCTTCATGGGCGGCGCGCTGGCGGTGCCGCATGGGTACGAAGAAGCGGTGCTGACGATCATCGGCGTCGCGCTGGTCTCGCTCGGCCACATCCTCAACATGCGGCATCATCGTAACTGCGAGCACTGACCGGTTGCGCCCTAACTGGTTGCGAACCGGAAGCGCGCCGCTATTTCGCCCCCATGCTGACCGTCACCGTCAACGGCGAAAGCCGCCGCACTTCCGCCACCACCGTCGCCGACCTCGTGCGCGAACTCGGCCTGCAGCCAGAGAAGGTCGCGGTCGAGCGCAACGGCGAGATCGCGCCGCGCTCGCAGCTCGGCGGGGTTATGCTGGCGGATGGCGACGTGCTGGAGATCGTCCACTTCGTTGGCGGCGGTGACCACGCGGCTGCCGACACCTGGACCGTCGCCGGCCGGACCTTCACCTCGCGGCTGATCGTCGGCACCGGCAAGTACAAGGACTTCGCCCAGAACGCCGCCGCGCTCGAAGCGAGCGGGGCCGAGATCGTCACCGTGGCGGTGCGGCGGGTCAACGTCAACGATCCCAATGCGCCGATGCTGACCGACTTCATCGACCCCACGAAAGTGACCTACCTTCCCAACACCGCCGGTTGCTTCACCGCCGACGAGGCGATCCGCACCCTGCGGCTGGCGCGCGAGGCGGGCGGCTGGGACCTGGTCAAGCTGGAGGTGCTGGGCGAAGCGCGCACACTCTATCCCGACATGCGCGAGACGCTGATGGCGACCGAGGTGCTCGCTGGCGAGGGCTTCCACCCGATGGTGTATTGCACCGACGATCCGATCGCAGCGAAGCAGCTGGAAGAGGCCGGCGCGGTCGCGGTCATGCCGCTGGGCGCGCCGATCGGCTCGGGCCTCGGCATCCAGAACCGCGTGACCATCCGCCTGATCGTCGAAGGGGCGAAGGTGCCGGTGCTGGTCGACGCCGGAGTGGGCACCGCCAGCGACGCGGCTGTGGCGATGGAACTGGGCTGCGACGGCGTGCTGATGAACACCGCCATCGCCGAAGCGAAGGACCCGCTCCGCATGGCCCGCGCAATGCGGCTGGCGGTCGAGGCGGGGCGGGAGGCCTATCTCGCCGGACGCATGGCGACGCGCAAATACGCCGATCCGTCCAGCCCGCTCGCCGGACTGATATAGGCAGAAGGCGCGGCAGGACCGTCCCGCCGCGCCTGCCCATCTACTTCCGCTTCGCGTCGTACTCGGTGACGTTGCCCGACGCGCTGTCGGTGGTCTTGGTGTGCATCGTGTCGCCGTCGAGCGTCATGTCGCTCGTGCTGACTTCCTTGCCTTTGACCTTGGTCACGATGTGCCAGGCATTGTCCCCGGTCTTGGTGACCGCGACCGTTGCGCCGGCGGGATCGCCGACGATCGCCGCGTCGCTGCCGTCGAGCTTGGCGTCGAAGCTGGTGCCGTCGGCGCCGGTCATCTTCAGCGTGTCGGCGGTGGCGGCGTAGGTGCTGGTGAGCCCTTCCTCGCTGTAATTCTCGAACTTGGCGGGATTCCACTTGCCCGAGATAGCGTGGGCGCCGGCGGGTGCATCGCCCACGCGGTCGAGCGTCGAGGTGCCGGTGACCGGCTTCGCGCCCTTGATCGAGGTATCGGTGAAGCTGCGGGTCAACGTCTTGCCGTCGGCGGACACGCTGAACACCGTGCTGCCCATCGCCACGCCGCCCTTCTTGGCCGCGGTCGTCACCTGGGTGGGACTGTCGATCTTGACCGAGATTTCGTCGGCATAGTCACGGCCGGTGACGGCGTGAAATGCGCCGTCGGCCGCAACAGTGAGCGCCGGAATGCAGCTCGAGCAGGTATACGTGCCGTCCTTGAGCATCAGTTCGACCGGCTTGCCGGCGAACTTGACCGAATTGATGTCGACCACCCAGGTCCCGTCGATGCCGGTGCCCTTGGCTGCTTCGGAGGTGGCGCCGGTTTCGCTGGCGGCGTCCTTCTTGCAGGCACCGAGCGAAGCGACGAGCGCGATGGCGGTCGCGGTGATAAACATGTGTTTCATGGCATGATCCCGTTGCTGACTGACAGATATGCGACGCGTTATGTCGTTGGCCGGGCAGGGAAGCCGCGAATGCGGATGGCGTGTCAGGCGCGCGACATTTCGCGCGGACACGGCGGACTAACAAGTGAAAGTTTTATAAGCCGTTCGGCTTAGCCCGCGCGGTCGATCAACGCGGTCAGCTCCTCGGGCCGCAGCTCGCGGGTGAGCTGGTCGAAGGTGCACTGATCGGGCCGCTTGTCGGGCCGCCAGCGGCGCACGGTGGTGCCGTGGCGGAAGCGCTTGCCGGTGACCTGGTCGTAAGCGACTTCGGCGATCAATTCCGGGCGCAGCGGCACCCATTCGCTCGCCTTGCCGTCCTTCGACCACCGGCTGACCCCGCCCGGCGCGCTGCCGGTGAAGGCGGAAGGGCCTCTCAGCGGCTGGAGCAACGCCAGGAGCTCGGGCCGCTGCTCGGCCGAGAACGCCGCGCTGAAGCCGACATGGTGCAGCAGGCCCGCCTCGTCGTTCCGTGGCCATGCGGGTCCAACGCGTGAGGCGGACCGGTTCTCCCGACAGGCGGTCAGTTCGACGCCGCGGCTGCGGGTAAGTCGGCGTCCTCATCGCGGCAATGGTCGAGCAGCTCGTCGACAGTGGGGGCCGGGGTATCCGGCTCGCCCTCGCTCGTTTGCAGCACCTCGCGCTCCAGCGCCGACTTGATCTGCCCGATCTCCTCGTCGGTCAGGTGCTCGATGCCGACGAAGCCACTGCGCGCGTCGGCGACCGCGCGCAGGATCTCGTCGAGCTTGGCCTGGATCGCCGCGCCGTCGCGATTCTGGCTGTTCTGGATCAGGAACACCGCGAGGAACGTGAGCACGGTGGTGCCGGTGTTGATCACCAGCTGCCAGGTGTCGCTGTAATTGAACAGCGGCCCGGTCCCCGCCCACACCACGCACGCGAGCACCGACAGCAGGAACGCCAGCGGGTGGCCCATGAGGTACGCGCTGCGCGAGGCGATGCCGGCAAAGAAACGCTGCATGACGTGTCACTCCATTGCCGCGCCGAAGCCAGCCCTGCTCGTCCCACCGCGATTTTTCCGATTTGTAGCAATGCTCGACGGCCGGATTGGGTCCGGACGCAGGCGTGGCTAACGCGAAATTAACCATCCTGCGCGAGTGTCGGCACCCTACAGGGGGATTTGAGGTCATGGCCGTCACCAACGCCGCTTCTCTGACGATCTGCGAGATGCGCGAATTCGCGAGCTTCACCGCTGCCGAGCAGCGCTACATCCGCCGCAGCCTCGACATCGGGCTGGGGCGGCAGGACGCGTTCAAGCTGTGGGCGCGCAGCGCCGACGAGAGCGCGGGCATCCGCAGCCAGTACGTCGCCTACCAGGACCTCAAGCTGCTGCGCGCCGGCATCCCGAGCGAGACCGCGTTCGAGGCGGTCGAGGCGTTCATCGGCAAGCTCACCCGCGTCGCCGCCTTCGACCTCGCGCAGGAGCGGATCGAGTGCTTCTCCGCCTTCCGTTTCTTGTACGAACGCCTGATCGGCGCCGAGGCGCGGCCGTGGCACCCCAGCGCCTTCTGCGCCGCCGCCGCGCTGCCGCAGATCCGCCCCGAACGCCGCAAGATGCTGCTCCAGAGCCTGAGCGAAGCTGCGGCGACCGCGCCCGGCTGGTCGGACCGGGCGCCGAGCTTTTACCCTGAATACATCGAGCGCGAGGCGGCCTGATCAGTCCTTCAGCAGCGACATGTAGAACTCGTACTCCTTCTCCGCCTGCTGCTGGCTCCAGCGTTTGAACTCCGGGGTCAGAAGGTAATACTTGGTCTGCGCGATCTCGCAGGCGCGGCCGTAATTGTTGTACTCGTCGTCCTCCAGCCCGCAGACCTTGGTCGCGTAGCCGTAGGCAGTCTGGGCACCCTTCTCGTCGCCGTCCTGCATCAGCAGGTCGCCCTTCTTCACCAGCACCTCGTTGAGGCGGTATTCGGGGGCGAGGTCCATCATGTGGCCGACGCCTTCCTTGCCGTTGCGCTCGATCCACAGCACCGCGCGGTCGAGCGAGTCGGCGGCCAGCTTGCGGTAAGGCGCGGCTTCGGCGCGCTTGTCGTCCGAATACCAGGTGCCAGCCTTCTCGATCGCGAAGTCGGCGACATCGCGCTCGAGGTGCTCCATCGCCACCATCGCGCTCTGCACGGATTGCAGCGCCTTCTCGTCCTGGCGCACCGAATCGAGGCGCTTGAAATCGGCCAGGGCGTCGGCGCGCACTTCGGTCAGCACCGTCTGCGCGAGCTGCGGCTGGCCGGTCTCGATCGCGTTGATGGCGTATTCGCGCACGACCTTGGCGTTCTCCGCGAGCACGCCTGGGCGGCCCGCTTCGGCGGCATATTCCTTAAGCGCCTTGTAGGCGAGCTCGGCCTCCGGGAAGGACTTGGCGGGGCCATAGGCCTTGTCCTCGCGCATCACCTCGGCGCGCACCGCGGCGGCGTTGAACAGCTGCCCGGCGACCATGTCGCGCTGGTCGGCGGGTAGATCGGGCGCGGTGAATATCCGATTGAGTGCGTAGACCTTGAGATCGCAGGCATCGACCCGCTTCTCGCCGAAGCAGCCCATCGACTGGCTTGCGGCGTCCATCCACACCGTCCACGAAGCCTCGCCCACAGCGCTCCGCGCCTGCTCGATCGGGGTCAGCGGATAGTTGGCCTGCGCCCAGCCCCTCAGCCCGTCGCGCATCCACAGAACGTTGGGATAGCCCCAGGCATGGAGGTGCTTGGCTGCCTCGACCGAGTAGCCGCAGCTCGAGTGGTGGCAGTAGACGAGGATCGGCCGCGCCTTGTCACCGCCGGTGAGCTCGGCCAGCGCGCCTTGCGCCTTGGCGAGATTGTCCGCGTCGAGAGTCGGGTAGGCGAGCAGCGGGACCGGGATGGCGCCGGGCAATTGCTGCAGGTCGCGCATCGGCGCCACCACCAGCAACTGCGGGAACCGGTCGATCGCGCACTTCGCTTCCTTCGGCGAGACGGTGATCACCCCCTCGAGGTGTTGCGGCATCGACCCATCGGCAGCAACCGGTTCGGTGCCGACGTAGCACGCCGCCTTCATCTCATCGACCGGCGCCGCCTGCGCCGCCGCCACCCAGCCGAACGCGAGCAGAACGGCCCCAACAAATCTGATCATCGACCCGACCCCTCAGTCCAAGCGAGCCGGCAACTTACCACGGGGCTCGCCCGAGCAATTGGATGAAACCGACCGATCAGCCCTTGTATAGCGCGTCCATCCGCGCGCCGTATCGCTCCTTGATCTTGTGGCGCCGGATCTTGAGGCTGGGGGTGAGCTCTTCGGTGTCGGTGGTGAAGGGCTCGTCGGCGAAGGCGAACTGGCGGACCTTTTCGACCACCGACAGATCGCGGTTGGTGCGGTCGACCGCTTCGCGCACCGCGTTGCGGAAGGCCGGGAGGCCCTGAAGCGCCTTGACGTCGAACTTCTCGCCGTTGGCCTGCGCCCATTCGCACGCCCATTCGGCGTCGGGGACGATCAGCCCGACGAGATAGGGTCGCTTGTCGCCGCTCACCATCGCCTGCGCGATCTCGGGCTGCAGGGTCAGCATGCCCTCGACCTTTTGCGGGGCGATGTTGTCGCCCTTGTCGTTGACGATCATGTCCTTCTTGCGGTCGGTGATGACGATCCGGCCACGATCGTCGAGGTGGCCGATGTCGCCGGTGTGCAGCCAACCGTCCTTCAGCGCCTTGTCGGTCTCCGCCTTGTTCTGCCAGTAGCCGTGCATCACCAGCTCGCCGCGGACGAGGATCTCGCCGTCCTCGGCGATGCGCACCTCGACCCCGCGCAGCGGCGGGCCGCCGGTGTCCATCTTAATCCCCGCCTTGGGACGGTTGCAGCTGATCACCGGCCCCGCCTCGGTCTGGCCGTAGCCTTGCAGCATGGTGAGGCCCATCGCCTCGAAGAAGGTGCCGACTTCGGGGTTCAAGGGCGCCCCGCCGCTCACCATCGCCTTGATCCGCCCGCCGAAGCGCGCGCGGATCTTGGGGCGGAGCAGCTTTTCGATGATGAAATCGGCCGGCCGGTCGCGCAGGCGCCGCTTGGGCTGGCCGGCGATCTCGAGCGCGCGGGTCATCAGGTAGTTGGGCACCTTGCCCTGCTTTTCGACCAGCTTCATGATCCGCGCGCGCAGCACTTCGAACAGGCGCGGGACGACGACCATGATCGTCGGCCTGGTCTCCTCGATGTTGCTGGCGAGCTTCTCCAGCCCTTCCGCGTAATAGATCTGCGCGCCGACCGCGATCGGCAGGTACTGCCCGCCGGTATGCTCGTAGGCGTGGGAGAGCGGCAGGAACGACAGGAACCGCTCGTCGTCCTCGAGGCCAAAGTCCTGTTCGAGCACCTCGGCAGCGCCGGCGACGTTGCACAGGATCGCGCCGTGGTGCTGCAGCACCCCACGCGGCGCGCCGCCGGTACCGCTGGTGTAGATGATGCAGGCGGTGTCGCCGCGCCCGATCGACCCGATCCGCGCCTCGACCGCGCGGCGCGCCTCGGCCGCGTCGCCCTGCAGCAGCGCCGGCCACATGTGACAGGAGATCTGCCCGCCCTGGAACTGGCGGATGCCGTCGATCGCGATGACGTGGCTCGCGATGCCCGAGCGCATCATCGCGGTGAGCAGCGGGCCCGACAGCTTCTCCGTCGAGACGATCACCGCCCGCGCGCCCGAGTTGTCGAGGATGTGCAGGTGATCGCGCTCGGTGTTGGTGATGTAGGCGGGCACCGTCACGCAGCCCGCGGCCATGATCGCGAGGTCCGCCACGCACCATTCGGGCCGGTTCTCCGACACGAGCGCCACCCGGTCGCCGTCGGCGAGGCCGAGCCCGCGCAAGGCTTCGGCGAGTACGCACACTTGTTCGGCGACCTCGCCCCAGGTGCGGGTCTGCCAGCCGCCACCCTTCTTCTCGCCGAGGAACGGCTGGTCGCGGCGCGCGTCGGCGCGCTTCAGGAACAGCTCGACGAGGTTGTTGGCGGAATCGATATCACTGAGCTGCAAGGCAATGGCTCCCACGTCCGGTCTGGCGCCGGATTGCTGTGCGGCAAGGCTTAGGCGGCGCTCGCCCTAGCGGCAAGCGGCGCACTTCCCCGCTCCCCTAGTTGGACTTCCACGTTCCTTCGCTGCGCGGATCGGCCGCGCCGACCCACTCGCCGCTCACCCGCATCGCGGCGTTGGCCTTCAGCGGCAGCACGCGCTCCTCGACCTTGTGCCCGAGCGCGCGCAACGCCGGCGCCATCGCGGCGAGCGAGGAGCCTTGTTCGAGGTAGACCGTGTCCGCCGGGCTGAACATAACCGGCAGCGCCAGTGCTTGCTGCGGGGTCAGGCCGAAATCTAGCATGGCAATGAGGTTCTTGGCGGTCTGCACCGGGATGGTCGCCCCGCCCGCCGCGCCGACCGCTACAACCAAGTGGCCGTCGGCGTCATAGACCAGCGTCGGGCTCATCGAGCTCCTCGGCCGCTTGCCGCCCTCGACCCGGTTGGCGACCATCACCCCGTTCATCGTCGGCACGTTGCTGAAGTCGGTCAGCTCGTTGTTGAGGTAGAACCCGCCATAGACGAGGCCCGAGCCGAACACGCTCTCGATGGTGGAGGTGTAGCTGACCGCGTCGCCCCACTTGTCGATCGTGACGAAGTGGGAGGTGCCGTGTTCCTCGGGCTCGTCACCGTCCGCCAGCGCGATGCCGCCGGGGACCGGGCCCGCGGTCACGGTGGACATGGTCCGGTCGGGCGCGATCAGCGCGCCGCGCGCGGCGAGGTAGGCCGGGTCGGTCATCCCCGCGACCGGCACGGTGATGAAATCGGCGTCGGCGGAGAACTTCTCGCGGTCGACGTAAGCGAGCCGCTGCGATTCGGCGAACAGGTGCCAGAAGGTGGGGTTGTGCGGGCCGAGCGCCTTCAAGTCGAAGCGCTCGAGCTGTTTGAGGATCGCATAGACCGTGGTCGCGCCGGAGGACGGCGGGCCCATCCCGCAGATGCGATAAGTGCGATAGGTGCCGCACACCGGTGCGCGCTCGGGCGCGGTGTAGGCGGCGAGGTCGCCCGGGTTCATCGGCCGCGGCCGCGGGGTGTCGGCGGCGACTTCGGCGGCGAGCGCAGTGGCCACGGGGCCGTTGTAGAAGCCGTCGACCCCGCCTTTCGCCAGCCGCTCGAGCGTCGCGGCGAGCTCGGGGTTGCGCACGGTGGCGCCCACGGCCAGCGGCTGGCCATCGGCGCCGTAGAACAGCGCCCGCCCGTCGGCATCGCGCGCGCCGGTCGCGCGGCCGGTGTCGAGCGCGTCGTGGAGGCGCGGGGTGATCTCGAAGCCGCCGCGCGCCAGCGCAATCGCGGGCGCGAACAGCTTGGCCCAGGCGAGCCGTCCGTGCTCGGCATGCGCCTTTTCGGCGAGGCGCAGGTTGCCGGGCACCCCGACGCTGAGGCCGCTCGCTTGCGCCTGAGGGAACGGCAGGGGCTTGCCGTCGGGGCCGAAGAACCACTCGCCCGTGGCGCCGGCGGGCGCCTTCTCGCGGCCGTCGATGGTGTCGACGTGGCCTGCAGCGTCGCCGTGGACGTAGAACCCGCCGCCGCCGATGCCCGAGCTTTGCGGCTCGACCACCGTCAGCGCGAGCATCGTCGCGATCGCCGCATCGGTGGCGCTGCCGCCCTGGCGCAGCATCGCCATGCCCGCCTCGACCGCGCGCGGATCGGCGGCGGAGACGAGGCCGACTTGCGGCGCTGCGGCCGGCGGAGCGCAGCAGGGATGGTCGGCGGGGAGGGTGGCGCAGGCCGCAATCAGCGGCAGCGCGGCGGCGGGGAGAAAGCGGCGCAGCATGGTGCGATTCGCTATTCGCTTCCCACCGCCTCGGCAATCGAATTGAACCCGCCCTCGCGCATCAGCGTCTCCAGCCCGCACACGATCCGCCGTGCAAGGCCGGGCCCTTCGTAGACCAGCGCGCTGTAGAGCTGGACCAGGCTCGCCCCGGCGCGGATGCGCGCCCATGCATCTTCGGCGCTGGCAATCCCGCCGACCCCGATCAGGGGGATGCCGCCGCCCGACGCACTGTTGAAGTCGCGAATCCGCTGGAGGGCCAGGTCTCTCAGCGGCTCACCCGACAGGCCTCCGCTCTCGACACGCTGGCGGGATCGCAGGGGCGGCCGCGAGACTGTGGTGTTGGAGACAATCAGTCCGGCCAGATCGGTCGCGTATGCGACGCGGACGATTGTATCGATTTCGTCAGCCGACAAGTCAGGGGCGACTTTGAGAAAGACCGGCGTGTCGTCGTCGCCCATCGCATGAAAAACTGCGTCCAGCAGATCGAATAGCGCGCTTCCATCCTGCAGGGCGCGAAGCCCTGGCGTGTTGGGGCTCGAAACATTGACCGTCAAATACGAGGCGAGCGGAGCCATGATCCGTGCCATCTCGGCGTAGTCGGCGATGCGATCGGGCGAGTCCTTGTTTGCGCCGATGTTAGCGCCGACGATTCCCGACCGCTTGCGGGCGCACATCCGTTTGCGCGCGGCCTCTGCCCCCGCATTGTTGAACCCCATGCGGTTGATGACCGCGCGGTCCTGTTCGAGCCGGAACAGCCGCGGGCGCGGGTTGCCGGCTTGCGGGCGTGGGGTGATCGAACCGACCTCGACGAAACCGAACCCCAGGCCCAGCATTGCGTCGGGTACCGCGGCGGTCTTGTCGAACCCGGCGGCGAGGCCGACAGGATTGGGGAATCGCAGTCCAGCCACTTCCATCGCCAGGGGTCCCGGCGCCGGCGGCGACAAGTGCGGAGCGATTCGCAGCGCCGCGAGTGTCAGCCGGTGCGCGGTTTCCGGATCGAGCGCGAACAGCGCGGGCGCGGCGAGACGGTAGAGCATGAGCGGCCCGGCTATGCCGCGCTCGTCATGGACTGTCGAGCAACCGAGTCGTCGCGCTTTGTGATCGTTGCGCGCACATGGTTAACCCATGTCACTGAATTGCCACGCAAGCTGTCGCTTTCATACAATGCGAACGAACGCGACTCAGTTATTCATCCGCTTGCGACCCGAAGGGCTCGAAGCTTTCTAGCAACGAGTTCCTCTACTTCACGGGCGGCCTCGGTCTTGTGCCGCGGCCGCCCTTTTTTTGCGCCCTTTGGTCCGCGAATGAGAGGGAAACTCTCCATTCGCCACGATTCGCGCAATTCGGCGTTGATTGCGCCGCTCACTCCGGTAGGCGGGAACCGAGGTCGCGGCCAAGAAGGGTCGCAAGGCGAATGAAAGATGCGGGCGGCATCGCTAGCGCCGGAGGCGACGGTTCGTACCCGGAAGCGCTCGACCCGAGTGTGCCCATCAGGCTGAGCTATCTTGCGCCGCCGCCCGATCTCGAGCCCTTCGTCACCACATTCTTTCTGTTTCGCTGCGATGCGCCGCTGATCCGCGACATTCAGCCGACGTCGCTCGGCCAGGTGCGGGTGTACCTGCGCGGGAGCGGGCGGATATCCTATCCCGACGGGCGGCTCCTGTCGTCCTTCCCGGAAACCATCCAGGGCCCCACCACCAGCGCCGTTTCGTTCGAGATGGACGGCCCGGCCCACATGTTCGGCGCAGCCCTCTCGGCATTGGGATGGGGCGCGCTGACGGGGATCCCCGGCCACCGCGCGAACGACCGCCTGCTCGACATGCGCGCGGTGCTGGGTGAAGGGGCGGCCGACTTCGGCGAGGCCGCACGGTCGCTCTATCGCGACGATCCGGCGATGGACGGCGAGGCCCTGGTCGAGCGTGCGGCGGCATTCATCCGCCCGATGCTCAAGCCGGTCCCGGAAGCACACGCCGCGGTGTTGAGGGCGGTTCCGGCCTGGCTCGGCTCGGGTTTCAATCCTCCGCTCCACGAGCTCCATGCGCGATGCGACTGCTCGCCGCGCCAGGTGCAGCGGTTCATCCGGCAATACTACGGCTCCAGCCCGAGTCACCTGGTGCGCGCCTACCGCGCAGTCCGCGTTGCCGCGCTGCTCTCCGAGCCCGAGGTGACCGACGAACGCGTGGCGGAACTGACCGAGGCCTTCTACGACCAGCCGCACATGATCCGCGAGATCCGCGCCTTCGTCGGACGCACCCCCGCGCGGCTGCTCGCCGAGAGCGAGACGGTCCTGCGCGCGCTGGTGGACGTGCGCAATTTCCGCGGAATCGAGCCGGGCGTGGCGCCGCCGCCTCCGCTTGAAAGCGAGGACGAGGACGCCTAGGTCAATTCGGAACGAATCGGTCCGAATTAGATCATGCGCCTGTCCAACCTTGCCGATTACGCCGTCGTGACGATGGGCGCGGCTGCCCGCCACTGCGGCGGCGGGCGCACCAGCGCGGCCGAGCTGGCGGCCGAGACCGGCCTGCCCGCGCCGACCGTGGCCAAGCTGGTCAGCCGGTTGAGCGCGGCGGGCCTATTGCGCTCAGTGCGCGGGGCGGGGGGCGGCTTGCAGCTCGCGCGCCCGGCGGCGGCGATTACGCTCGCCGATATCGTCGAGGCGGTCGAAGGGCCGATCGCGCTCTCCGCGTGCGATCATGCCGAGTGCGGAATCGAAGGGTGCTGCACGGTCCGGCCCCATTGGCCGATCGTCAATCAGGCCCTGCGCGGCGCCCTCGCCGGCATTCCGTTGACCCGCTTGTCTGCGGGGGTGGCGGCGTGAATTTGGTCCCACACGAAGACACGAAGATGCCGGTCTTGCGCCGCAGGCAATTCTCAATTCTTCGCGACGTTGGAAATTGGGTGCGGCTTCGCCGCGCGCACAATATCTTCGTGTCTTCGTGTGGATCAAACCTGCGCGAGGCTCTCCCGTGAGCGAAGAAGTCGCCCTGCAGGATCAGGCCGCCCGCGACGCCGCCGCGCGCGCCGCGGACTACGAGCACGGCTGGTCGGCCGAGATCGATACCGAATTCGCGCCCAAGGGCCTGAGCGAAGACACCGTCCGCTTCATCTCGGCCAAGAAGAACGAGCCCGAATGGATGCTCGACTGGCGGCTGAAGGCGTTCCGCGCGTGGCAGACGATGGTCGAGCCCGACTGGGCCAAATTGGGCTACCCGCCGATCGATTACCAGGACGCGTACTACTACGCTGCGCCCAAGAAGAAGCCGACGCTGGGCTCGCTCGACGAGCTCGATCCCGAGATCAAGGCGGTCTACGACAAGCTGGGCATTCCGGTGGCGGAGCAGGAAGTGCTCGCCGGCGTGGAAGGCGCGCGCAAGGTCGCGGTCGACGCGGTGTTCGATTCGGTCAGCGTCGCGACCACCTTCCGCGAGGAACTGAAGCGCGCGGGCGTGGTGTTCCTCTCGATCAGCGAGGCGATCCGCGAATACCCGGACCTCGTGAAAAAGTGGCTCGGCAAGGTGGTGCCGCAGCGCGACAACTACTTCGCCTGCCTCAACAGCGCGGTGTTCTCCGACGGGACGTTCGTGTGGATCCCCGAGGGCGTGCGCTGCCCGATGGAGCTCAGCACCTATTTCCGCATCAA
>JAEWKG010000041.1 GCA_023386135.1 Pseudomonadota bacterium
GCCGAATGGCTGACCGCTGAACAGGTCGTCGAAGGCGCCGAGCGGGAATCCGGCCCACACCGGCAGCAGCCCCGGCCGCACGAGCCGCCACGACAGCAGCATCAGGTAGCCGAGCGGCGGGGCGAGCGGCACCGCGCTGGCGATCGGTAGCTGGGGGATGAGCGAACCGAGCATGACCGAAGCCCACGGCACCGCGTAGGCCAGCACCGGCGAGTGGGTGCGGTTGATCTTGCTGCCGTAGCGGTCACGCCGGGCGCGGGGTGATAGCTGCCCGGTCACTTGCCCGACTCGTTCTGGCCGACCTCTTGTTCGACCGGTGTCTGGGCGGCCTTGATCGCTTGCGGCTGCCAGATCGGCTCGACTGAAACAAAGTCGGTCGCGGCAGGATCGGCGATGACCGCGGCGACGCCGCCGTCGCTGGTCACCTGCTGCAGGATCGCAACCGCGATACCGGGGCGGTAGTAGCCGCCCGCGCCGCTGGTGACGAACACGTCGCCCTTCCTGAGCGGATTGATGCCGAGGTTGATCAGGCGGATGCGCACCTTACCGTCGCCGCGGCCCTCGGCGAACGCGACGACCTCATCCTTGGACCGGCGCACCGGAATCACGCTTTCGGTGTCGGAGAGCAGCAGCACGCGCGAGCTGTCGGCACCGACTTCGAGCACGCGGCCGACCACGCCGCGGGGGGATCGCACCGGCATGCCAATGCCCACCCCCTGGCTGCGGCCCGCGCCGAGGTAGGCGAAGCGGCGCGTGCTCGCCGCGCTGGACCCCACGAGCCGCGCGACCGCGATCGGACGCGCATCGGATTCGCGGAAACCGAGCAACGCCTTCAGGCGCGCGTTCTCCTGCCGCACCGCATCGGCCTCCTTCAGCCGGATGCGCGCAAGCTCGACTTCCTTCTTGAGCGCGGCATTCTGGCGGCCCGCTGCAAGGTAGCCGGCGATGCTGTCGAACAGGCCTTCGCTCTCGGCGCGGCCCGCGGCGCTGGCCTGACCGGCGGACACGACAGAGTCGCCCGCCGCGCCGCGCAGTCCGTTGAACGAGCTCGGACGCCACAGCGAGATGCCGAGCAACACCGCGCCCACCGCCGCCCCGATGGCGGCGAGGACGTAGCCCGTGAACAAACCATATTGCGCCCTGCGCGAATGCCCGGAGCGCCGTGCCGAGGTCGGCGCCATCTTCAGTACGTCCCCTTAGGCGGTCATCAACACGCCGCGGTAGATGGGATCCTCCATTGCCCGGCCGGTGCCGATGGCGACGCAGCTCAGCGGGTCTTCCGCGATCGAGACGGGCAGGCCGGTCTCTTCGCGCAAGTGATCGTCGAGCCCGCTGATGAGCGCGCCCCCGCCGGTTAGCACGATGCCCTGATCGACGATGTCGGCCGCGAGTTCGGGCGCGGTGTTCTCGAGCGCGATGCGCACGCCTTCGACGATCGCGCCGATCGGCTCGGCCAGCGCCTCGGCGATGTGGCCCTGGTTGATTGTGATTTCCTTGGGCACGCCGTTCACGAGATCGCGGCCCTTGATGTTGATCGTCTCGCCGACCCCGTCTTCGGGCGGGCGGGCGATGCCGTAGTCCTTCTTGATCCGCTCGGCGGTCGCTTCGCCGATCAGCAGGTTGTGGTGTCGGCGGACATAGCTGACGATCGCCTCGTCCATCTTGTCGCCGCCGGTGCGTACCGAGGTGGTGTAGGCGAGACCGCGCAGCGACAGCACGGCGACCTCGGTGGTGCCGCCGCCGATGTCGACGACCATACTGCCGACCGGCTCGGTCACCGGCATGTCGGCGCCGATCGCCGCGGCCATCGGCTCGAGGATCAGGTACACTTGGCTGGCGCCGGCGTTCGACGCGGCGTCACGGATCGCGCGGCGCTCGACGCTGGTTGAGCCCGAAGGCACGCAGATCACGATCTCCGGGTAGCGCAGCAGGCTCTTCTTGCCGTGCACCTTGCGGATGAAGTGCTTGATCATCTCTTCCGCGATTTCGATGTCGGCGATGACACCGTCCCGCAGCGGGCGGATCGCTTCGATGCTGTCGGGCGTCTTGCCCATCATCATCTTCGCGTCTTCGCCCACGGCCTTCACGCGCTTGATGCCATTCAATGTCTCGATCGCGACCACTGACGGCTCGTTGAGGATGATCCCCTGGCCCTCGACATAGACCAGCGTGTTCGCGGTGCCGAGGTCGATCGCCATGTTCTGCGAGCCGAATTTTAGGATATTCGAGAAGAAGCCCATTGGGTGCGCGTTCCGTGTGAATTTTCAGGCCCTTGCCGCAGCGCGCTGCGGCAGGCGGGGCCCGGGTGTGACGGGGATGTCGGCCCCTTACTCAATGGTGCTCGAAAAGGCTAAAAAAAGTTTCACCGCAGTCCCCTGCAAACTCATCGGATCGGCTCGAATTTGCGCCCGTTGGTCGCTAGGCTGGGGCGATGGCCACAATCCGCCGCCTGCCCGAGAGCCTCGTCAACCGCATCGCCGCGGGCGAGGTGGTCGAGCGTCCGGCAGCGGCGCTCAAGGAATTGGTCGAGAACGCGATCGATGCGGGTGCGACCCGGATCGCGGTCGTACTGGAGGAAGGCGGGCTCGACCGGATCGAGGTGACCGATGATGGCTGCGGCATGACCCCCGACGAGATGGCGCTGGCGCTGGAGCGGCACGCCACCTCCAAGCTGCCCGACGAGAGTATCGAACTTGTCGCCACCCTGGGCTTTCGCGGGGAGGCGCTGCCGAGCATCGCCAGCGTCGCGCGCTTCACGCTGGAAAGCCGCCCGCCCGGGGCGGAGCAGGGCTGGCGGCGGGTCGTCGATCACGGTGTTGTGGCGGAAGAAGGGCCGGCGGCGCTTCCGCCCGGCACGCGGGTGCGGGTGGCGCAGCTGTTCGCCAAAGTGCCCGCCCGGCGCAAGTTCCTGCGCTCCGCCCGGAGCGAGTACGCCGCGTGCCTGGATGTGGTGAAGCGCCTCGCGATGGCGCGGCCCGACGTGGGGTTCACGCTCGATCATGCGGGTCGGCGGATTCTCGCGCTGCAGCCGGAGCAGGCGCTGGAGGATCGCGTGGCGCAGATCGTGGCGCGCGAACTCAAGGACAACGGCGTCGCAATCGATCTCACGCGCGGCACCGCGCGGCTGATTGGGATAGCCGGGCTGCCGACCTACAACCGGGGCGTGGCCGATCATCAATACCTGTTCGTCAACGGGCGGCCGGTGAAGGACCGGCTGCTGGTGGGCGCCGTGCGCGGCGCCTATGCCGACATGCTCGCCCGCGACCGGCACGCGGTGCTGGCGCTATTCCTCGACCTTCCGCCCGAAGAGGTCGACGTCAACGTCCACCCGGCCAAGACCGAGGTCCGCTTCCGCGATCCGCAAGCGATCCGCGGCTTCATCGTTTCGGGACTGCGCCAGTCGTTGAGCGCCGGCGACCGCCGCAGCGCGCAGGCGCCCGACGCAGCGGCGATGGACCGGTGGATTCCCGAGCCCGCCGCGCTCGGCTCGATCTTCTCGGGCCGCGACTGGAGCGCGCCGCAGGCTTCCGTGCGCGAGTCCGCGCGGGCATGGCATGCGCCCGAGGGCGAGGTGGTGACGGCGCCAATGGGCCGGGCCGAAGTAGCTCCGCCAATCGAAACGGAGCACGATTTCCCGCTCGGCGTCGCGCGCGGGCAAGTGGCGAACACCTACATTGTTGCGGAGGCCGCCGACGGGTTGATCCTGGTCGACCAGCACGCCGCGCACGAGCGCCTCGTCCTCGAACGGCTGCGCGCGGCCAGGGCGGGTGAGGCCACCGCGAGGCCGCAAGCCCTGCTGATCCCCGAAGTGGTCGAGCTCGAAGAGCCCGATTGCGACCGGCTCGAGGCTGCGGCGGACAAACTTGGCGAGATGGGCCTGGCGATCGAGCGCTTCGGTCCGGGCGCGATACTGGTCCGCAGTCTGCCGCACGCGCTCGCCAAGGCCGATCCGCACAAGCTCCTCGCCGACATTGCCGACGACATCGCGGCAAACGGCGATGCGCTGCTGCTTGGCGAGAAGCTCGACCTCGTGCTGGCGACGATGGCCTGCCACGGCTCGGTGCGCGCGGGTCGCACGTTGTCGGTCGCCGAGATGAACGCATTGCTGCGCGAGATGGAGCGCACCCCGCGCTCGGGGCAGTGCAATCATGGACGGCCAACGTGGGTCAAGTTGCGGATGGAAGACGTCGAAAAGTTGTTCGGCAGGCATTGAGAGGCCGCGGCGGACACCTATCGAACGGTAGTATCTGACACCTATTGTTACTTGCTCTTCGTCTGCCGCGGTGCGAGGGAGGCCGCGTGAAGCCGGTGCCGAACGGCAACCTATTGGGCCCCATCTGAGCTTTCCCAAGGAACCTCGCATCTTGCATCCTCGAAGTTGGCTGATCACGCTGACGCTCGCGCTGACGGCTGCGTGTGGCGGAGCGGACGACAAGGGCGGTCGCGATCGGGCGGCGACGGTCGGCTACGTGGTCGTGCAGCCGGGCGATGTGCCGTTGGAGGCCAAGCTCGATGGCCGGGTGGTCGCGTCCGAGACCTCCGAAGTGCGCCCGCAGGTCAGCGGCATCATACGCGCGCGCAACTTCGTCGAGGGCGGTTATGTCCGGCAAGGACAGCCGCTCTACCAGATCGACCCGAGCCTCTACGGCGCCGCGGTCGACCAGGCGAACGCCAACCTCGCCAGCGCGCGGGCGACCGCCGACGCCGCGCAGGCCAAGGCCAACCGCTATCGCCCGCTGGCCGAGATCGAGGCGGTCTCGAAGCAGGAATATACCGACGCCGCGGCGCAGGCGCGGCAGGCTCGCGCGGCGGTGGCGCAGAACCAGGCTGCGCTGCGCACCGCGCAGATCAACATGCGCTTCACCACGATCCCGGCGCCGATCAGCGGACGCATCGGCCGCTCGCTGGCGACCGTGGGCGCGCTGGCGACCGCCAACCAAGCCGATCCGCTGGCGGTCATCCAGAAGACCGATCCGGTCTACGTCGACATCCGCGAATCCGCCGCCGATCTCGTCGCTCTGCGCAGCCAGATGCAGGGCGGCAACCTGCCCGGCGGCAGCAGCGCGGTCAGCCTGACGCTCGACGACGGCAGTGCCTACGGTCCCACCGGCACGCTGCAATTCAGCGAAGTGGTGGTGGACGAAGGCACCGGCACAGTCACGTTGCGCGCTCGTTTCCCGAACCCGCGAGGGCTCTTGCTCCCCGGCATGTTCGTCAGCGCGCACTTCATCCAGGGCACCGAGCAGGGCGTGTTCCTGGTCCCGCAGCAAGCGCTAGTGCGCGATCTCGGCGGCAAATCGGCGGTGTTCGTGGTCGGACCGGGCAACAAGGCGGTGCGGCGGATCGTCGATGCGACGCGCACAGTGGGCACCAATTGGGTGGTCAAGAGCGGACTCAAGCCCGGCGACAAGGTCATCACGCAAGGACTCGCCAACCTCAAGACCGGCGCGCCGATCAAGCCGGTGCCGGCCTCGGCGGCCGAGAAGCTGGTGCCACGCCCGGCAGGCAGCGGCGGCGGGGCGAAGCGCTAGGTGTCGCGCCTATTCATCGAACGGCCCATCTTCGCCTGGGTGCTGGCGATCATCGTGATGCTCGCCGGCATCGGCGGAATCAGCAAACTGCCGATCGAGCAGTACCCCGACATCGCGCCGACCACGGTCAACATCCGCGCGAGCTATCCGGGCGCATCGGCCGAGACGGTCGAGAACAGCGTCACCCAGATCCTCGAACAGCAGCTCACCGGGCTTGACGGGCTGCTGTACTTCTCGGCGACCTCGAGCTCGCAGGGCAGCGTCAACATCACCGCGACCTTCCAGAAAGGGACCGACCCCGACATCGCGCAGGTGCAGGTGCAGAACAAGGTGCAGCAGGCGCTGTCTCGCCTGCCGGCGCAGGTGCAGCAACAGGGGCTGCGCGTCACCAAGTCGAACCCGGATTTCCTGCTGATCGTCGCGGTCTATGACGAGACCGACACCCGGTCGAACATGGACGTGTCGGACTATCTCTCGTCCAATCTGCAGGACCCGCTGTCGCGCGTGCCGGGGGTGGGCGACATCAACGTCTTCGGCGCACCCGCGGCGATGCGTATCTGGCTCAATCCGTCGCGCCTCGCGGCGTATTCGCTGATGCCGTCGGACGTGGTGACCGCGATCTCGGCGCAGAACGCGGAGATCGCCGCCGGGCAGATCGGCGCGCTACCGCAAGGCAGCGGGCAGATGCTCAACGCCACGGTGACCGCGCAGTCCAAGCTCAAGACGCCCGAGCAGTTCCGCGACATCCTGCTCAAGTCCGACAGCGGCGGCGGCTCGGTGCGCCTGGGGGATGTCGCGCGGGTCGAACTCGGCGCGGAAAGCTACAACTCCGACGTGCACGTCAACGGCCACCCCGGCGCGGGCATCGCGGTGTCGCTCGCGCCCGGCGCCGATGCGCTCGAAACGGCGGAGGCGGTGAAGGCCAAGGTCGAGCAACTCGCGCCCGGGTTCCCCGACGGCATCAAGTTTGCTTACGCCAACGATTCGACCGATTTCATCAAGCTGTCGATCAATGAGGTGGTGAAGACGCTGGTCGAGGCGATCATCCTCGTCGTGATCGTCATGTTCGTATTCCTGCAGAGCTGGCGCGCGGTGCTGGTGCCGGCGATCACCATCCCGGTGGTGCTGCTCGGCACCTTTGCGGTGTTCTACCTCGCAGGGTTCACGATCAACACGCTAACGCTATTCGGCCTCGCGCTGGCAGTCGGCCTGCTGGTCGACGACGCGATCGTGGTGGTCGAGAACGTCGAGCGCCTGCTCGAGGAAAATCCCGGCATGTCGGCGCGCGAGGCGACGATCCAGTCGATGCAGGAAATCCAGGTCGCGCTGATCGCCATCGCGCTGGTGCTGTCGGCGGTGTTCCTGCCGATGGCGTTCTTCGGCGGCTCGACCGGCGTGATCTACCGCCAGTTCTCGCTGACCATGATCTCCGCGATGGTGCTGTCGGTGCTGATGGCGCTGATCCTCAGCCCGGCGCTGACCAGCACGCTGCTCAAGCCGCGCGCCGAGGAGCACGACCTGTCGGAGGGCTGGCTCGGCCGCAAGGCGCCGGGCGCCGCGCGGCTGCTCGACCGGGCCAAGCACGGCTTCAACACCCGGTTTGCGAACGCGATCGACCGCTACGAAGGCAGCGTCAGCAAGGTCATCGACCGCAAGTGGCGCTTCCTCGGCATCTACGCCGTGATCGTCGTGCTGCTCGCGGTGATGTTCGTGCGGCTGCCCAGCGGGTTCCTGCCGACCGAGGATCAGGGCGCGGCGAGCATCCAGTTCCAGCTTCCCGGCGGCGCGACCCAGCAGCGCACGCTGGAAGTGCGCGATCGGATCGAGAAGTACCTGCTGCAGAACGAAGGCGAGAACATCCGCACCTCCTTCATGGTCGCGGGTGGCGGTGGCGGCGGTGGAGGCGGCCAGAACGCGGGCCGCGGGTTCCTCAATCTCGTGGCCTGGGACGACCGGCCGGGCAAGGACCGCACCGCCGACGCGATCGTCGAGCGGCTGTCGAGCGCGTTCCGCGGCTTCCGCGACGCCAAGGTCTTCGCGCTGGTACCCGGGGCGGTGCGCGGGTTGGGGCAGTCCAACGGCTTCACAATGGAGCTGCTCAACAGCTCGGGAATGCCTGCGGATCAGTTCTCCGCGGCACGTGACAAGCTGCTCAGCCTGGCCGAGGCAGACCCGTCGCTGTCCTCGGTGCGCCTGTCCGATCCGCCCGAAAGCGCCACACTCAAGGTCGATATCGACCAGGCGCGCATCGCCGCGCTCGGAGTCAGTCAGGCCGACGTAAATTCCACCCTCTCGACCGCGTGGGGCGGGCGCTACGTCAACGACTTCATCGACCAGGGCCGTGTCAAACGCGTCTACGTGCAGGGCGACCAGCCCTATCGCTCGGACCCCGAGAGCCTCGGCCAGTGGTACGTGCGCAGCAGCGACGGGGGCATGGCGCCGTTCTCCGCCTTTACCCGCACCGGATGGTCGACCACGCCTGCCAGCCTGTCGCGTTTCGGCGGCGTTAGCTCGAGCGAATTCCAGGGCCAGGCCGCGCCGGGGGTGAGTTCGGGCGATGCGATGGACACCATGGAGGCGCTGGCGGCGCAGATCCCGGGCACCACCGTCGCTTGGGCGGGCGCGTCGTACGAAGAGCGCCTGTCGTCGGGACAGGCACCGCTGCTTTACGCCATCTCGCTCCTCGTCGTCTTTTTGTGTCTCGCCGCGCTGTACGAAAGCTGGTCGATCCCGGCGGCGGTGCTGCTGGTGATCCCGCTCGGTCTCGTCGGGGCGGTGTTCGCGGTGACGCTGCGCGGTCTTGAAAACGACGTCTACCTGCAGATCGGCCTGCTCACTACTATGGGCCTGGCGGCCAAGAACGCGATCCTGATGATCGAGTTTGCTGAGCAGGCCGAGCGGCGCGGGATGCGCGTGATCGACGCCGCGCGCGAGGCGGCGCGCATCCGACTGCGACCGATCCTGATGACCAGCTTCGCGTTCATCTTCGGCGTCATGCCGCTCGCGCTGTCGACCGGCGCGGGCGCGAATAGCCGCATCGCCATCGGCACCTCGGTGATCGGCGGCATGCTGACCGCCGCGCTGCTGGCGATCTTTTTCATCCCGCTGTTCTTCGTGCTCGTGCGGCGCGGGGTGCGTGATGGGCTGGCAGGTGCCAAGCGGTGGCTGTCTACTTGCCGGGGCGGCGAGGAGGCTGCGGCGTGAGGCGCGCGTTGCTCCTGATTGCGGCGCTGAGCCTCACCGCTTGCTCCCTCGATCCGCCGTGGCCGGCGACGCCGCTGCCGGTGCCCGAATCCTGGCCCGTTGGCGACCCGTACCTCGCGCAGAGCGAGGCGGCGCTGCCGTCGCTCACCTATCAGGATGTATTCCGCGACCAGCGGTTGCTGACGCTGATCGATCAGGCGCTGGCCAACAACCGCGACCTGCAGGTGGCGGCGGCCAACATAGCCGCGGCGCGGGCACAGGCGCGCATCACCAATGCCGACCGCTTGCCCGAGGTGACCGCAACCGGCGGGCTCTCGGTGAGCGGCACCGGCGACGACGGCCCGCGCGTCGGCGGTAATCTCGGCATTGGAGTGCCGTCGTTCGAGCTCGACCTGTTCGGCCGCCTCGCTTCGCTGTCGCGCGCCGACCAGCAGCGCCTGCTCGCCTCCGAAGCCGCTGCGCGCTCGGTCCGCCTCGCGCTAATCGGCGACATCGCGCGGGCATGGGCGACCTACGCCGCCGACGAGACGCTGCGCGGGATAGCCGAGAAAACCGCCGCCAGCGCCGAACGCAGCGTCACGCTGACCGACGCCCGGCTGAAGGGCGGCGTGTCGCCCAAGACCGACCTGCTGCAGGCGCGGCAAATCCTCGAGACTGCGAAGTCCGACCTCGCCGAACAGCGCACCGCGGTCGCGCAGGACCGCAACCTGTTGCAGCTGCTCGTCGGCACGCCGCTCGACGATGCGCTTCTCCCGGCCTCTATCGCTGAGATCGCGCAAAGCTACGCCGCGCCTCCGGCCGGCCTCGACAGTCGCATCCTGCTGCGGCGGCCCGACATCGTCGAAGCCGAATACCAGCTGCGTGCCGCCAATGCGGAGATCGGCGCGGCGCGGGCAGCGAGGTTTCCGCGGATTTCGCTCACGGGCCTGCTTGGCCTCGCCAGCGAGGCGCTGACCGGGCTCTTTTCGGGTGGCTCGTTCTCCTACTCCGCCGGCGCGGACGCGAGCTACTCGATCTTCAACGCCGGTGCGGCGCGCGCGCGGGTGGAACTGACCCAGGCGCAGCGCGACGCGACGCTGGCGCAATACGAACGTGCGATCCAGAGCGGCTTCCGCGAGGTCGCGGATGCGCTGGCCGAACGCGGCACCATCGGTGAACGGCTGCGCTCGGCCGGGGCGCAAGTCGCCGCCACCGCGGAGGCTACGCGCCTCGTCGAAGCGCGCTACCGCGAGGGCATCGATCCCTACCTGACATCGCTCGATGCGCAGCGCTCGCTCTACGCCGCGCAGCGTGCGCAAGTGCTCGTCGAGCTCGCAGAGTTGCAGAACGCGGCAACTTTGTATCAAGTGCTCGGCGGAAGCTGAGCCGGGGAGCAGACAATGCGCGCAGGATGGATCGTCGGGCTGGCCTTGCTGGCCACCGCCTGCGGCAAGGACAAGCCGTCGCCCGCCGAGCAAGCCCGCCAAGACGCCGCCGACGTCGCCGCGGTCAACGCCGCGCAGGTGCCGCCGGCGACTCCGGTGACCCCCGAGACCATCGGCATGCCGGACATCGAGAAGTACGACATGTACGGCGTCGGCTGCAGCTTTGCGGCGGGTACCGGCATGGCGCCGATCGTCCTGGCGCAGCCCAAGCGCGCCTACATCAAGATCGACGGCGACATCGTCCCGTTCGCGCCCGATGCGGGCAGCGCCGACCTGCCGCTCGGCACCAAGGCCAAGTACACCGCCAGCGCGTGGTCCTTCGTCCTCGATATCGCGAGCGAGGAAGGCAAGCAGTCGGGCACCGAGACGATTAACTATCCGGCGCGGCTGATCCTGCGCAACGACCACGACCAGATCGTATTCCAGAGCGGCGGCACCGCGCAGTGCGGTTCCTGACCAGACAATAACAGGGGAGATAGCATGGGTGGCACGATGAAAGCGGCGCTCTTCGCCGCGGCGGCGCTGGTGGCGGCGCCTGCGATGGCGCAGGATGCTGGCGACAGCGGGCGGGTGATCGACGAGGGGATGAACCGCTCGACCATCCAGCTTACCGCCAGCGACCTGCTGGACCGGATCGGCCCGCGACTCACTAACTCGCCCAACATGCGCATCGCCGAAAAGTGGGCGGTCGACGAGATGAACAAGCTCGGCCTCGCCAACGTGCACAAGGAAGGCTTCGAGTTCGGCCCCGGGTGGGAAGCGAACGACTTCCGCGTGCGCATGACCACGCCGCGCCCGCTCACGCTCACCGCGGTGCCGATCGCGTGGACGCCCGGGACGCAAGGGACGCTCGAGGCGCCGATCGTGGTCGCGCCGATGGACAAGGTCGAGCACTTCGCCGCCTACCACGGCAAGCTCGCCGGCAAGATCGTCCTCATCAGCAAGCCCGGTACCGGCGACGAGCCGACCGATCCCGCGTTCGAGCGGCTCGATTCCGCCGCCATCGCCAAGCTCGATAGCTACATCCTGCCCAACTACGATCCCGAGGCGATCGCGCGCGGAATGGAGCGGCGCAAGTTCGCCAATGACCTCGACCGGTTCCTAAAGGACGAAGGCGCGGTGGCGTGGGCGAAGATCTCGCCGCGCGACGGCAAGCTGGTCCACGGCACGGGTTACACCTACCAGGACCTGCCCTCGCTGCCCGGCATCGAGATCGCGGCCGAGGATTACCGCCGTCTCGCCCGGCTCGCCGCGACGGGGCAGGCGCCGCCGCTGTCGGTCCAGCTCGATTCGCATTTCGTCACCGACAACACGACCGCCTACAACATCCTGGGGGAAATCCCGGGCAGCGATCCGAAGGCGGGCTACGTCATGGCCGGCGCGCACTTCGATAGCTGGGGGACCGCTGACGGCGCGGTCGACAACGGCGCCGGTACCCTCGTGGTGCTCGAAGCGGCGCGCATCCTGCGCGAGCTGGGCGTGCGGCCCAAGCGGACGATCCGCTTCGCGCTGTGGTCGGGGGAGGAGCAGGGCCTGCTCGGCTCGCTCGCCTACGTGCGTCAGCATCTCGTCAGCCGCGCCGGCGAGGACGCGCTGGCGCCAACCAAACTGGGGCGCTGGAGCGACCTGTGGCCGATCACGCCCAAGCCCGAGTACGGCCAGCTCAAGGCCTATTTCAATCTCGACAATGGCAGCGGCAAAATCCGCGGCATCCACACCGAGGGCGACGCGGGCGCCGATGCCCTGCTCAGGAAGTGGCTGTCACCCTACGCCTCGATGGGTGCCGCCTCGCTGGTGGCCTCGCCCACTGGCGGCACCGACCACGTGTACATGCAGCGCGTCGGGCTACCGGGGTACCAGTTCGTGCAGGACCCGCTCGACTACTTCGCGCGGCTCCACCACACGAACATCGATACGTTCGATCACCTGCGTCCCGATGACCTGCGCCAGGCGGCGACGGTGATGGCGGGGGTATTGCTGGCGGCGGCGAACGACAAGGATACGCTGCCGGTGCAGGCACTGCCGAGCCGGCCGACCGCGACCGATCCGTTCGTCTGGAAGTTTCCCGACGAGAAGTAATCGCTATTCGATGGGCGCGTCCGGGTCGCGGACCTGGACGAGCCCGTTGGAGACCATCTGCATCACCGGCTCGTCGTGCTGGTTGAACACGGTCAGCCGCGACTTGAAGATGCCCATCTCGGGCCGCGACTGGCTGCGCCGCTTCTCCAGCACGCTGCTTTCCACCCGCAGCGTGTCGCCGGGATAGACCGGCTTGAGCCAGCGCAGGTTGTCGATCCCCGGCGAGCCGAGGCCGGCCTGGCGGTTGTGCTTCAGGTTCTCGACCAGCATCGACATTGTCATCGCGCAGGTATGCCAGCCGCTCGCGGAGAGGCGGCCGAAGTGGGTCGCCGCCGCCGCTTCGTCGTCGAGGTGAAAGGGTTGCGGATCGTACTTGGCGGCGAAGTCCATCACCTCTTCGCGGGTGACCTCGTAGTGGCCGAACCTGGCGGTCTCGCCGACCGGGATGTCCTCGAAATATTGCACTGCGGTCAGTCTCCGAAGCTGATCTTGGCGAATAGCGTGTAGCCCATCGGGTGCGATCCGTAAGCGAAATCGAGCGCGTTGGGCTTGGCGAAGGCCGAGACCGTTCCGCCGAGCGCGAGGTTCACCGGGCCGAGCGGCACGCGGTAGGCGTATCCCGCTTGAAACTTGGTCAGCCGGAAGGGCTGGTCATGCAGCGGGCTGGCGTGATCGGAAAAGAGCTCGTCGTTCTTCACGTTCTCGACCCGCCCGAACAGCGTGTGGTGCTCGGTCAGATCCCAGTTCACCTCGCCGAGCCACGCGGTGAGCGTGTCGCCCGGCACCCGGTTCTTGGCGCTGAACGCCGCCATCGCCGAAAGCCTGCCACCATTGTTGTAGTGCGCCGAGACGGTGGTGCGATGCTCGTCCTCGCCGGGGTGTAGCTCCTCCGGCGCCTTGATCTCGCCGTAGCTCGCCTGGATCAGCCAAGCCGGGGACGGCGCGAAGCTGGCCCGCGCGCTCCACGAATCGAGGCGCGGGGTCTCGATGTTCCAGCGCCGCTCGTCGGGCTCGCGGCCGCGGAAGGCGCTGCCTTCAAGTTGCCAGCCGCTGCCGCGAACTCCGGCGGTCACCACGCCATAGGTGATGTGGGTGGAATCGAACCAGTGATGAGTGATCGGTGCTTCGGGATTATAGCGCGCGCTGGCGCGGTGCATGAACGCGCTCGGCCCCAAAGCCGGCTCCCCGACCGGCCCGCCGTAGAGGAACACGCTGGTGTGATCGGTGACGTCGACATCGACGCGGCCCGCAAGTTCCATCGCCAGGTCGTGCGGGTGCTGGCGGTCGACCAGCGGCTCGCCATACGCAACTTCGCCGGTGGCGAAGAGGTTGGGGTAGCCGTCGTGCCGCATCGCCGGTTCCGCGCTCAGCATCGTGCGCGCCATCCAGCGGCCACCCGCGAAGCTGCCGTTGACCGTCGCCATCGCCATCGACTGCACATAGAGCTTGTCGTCGCCGCGCGGGCCGGATTGGTGGGTGTAGACCGGCCACAGATAGCCGTGCAGCATCAGGTTGGTACCGCCGCCAAGGTCCACCATCGCGCCGTGGCCCATCGCCTCGTTCATCGGCAGGCGCGATGTGCCCGAGCCTTCGCCCGCGCCATGGGCCATCGCGCCGTGGTCCATCGCAGCGTGGTCCAGCATCGGCTCTGACATGGGCGGGACGCCGCCCTGCGCCATGATCCCGTGGTCCATCTTCGAGTGGTCCATCGGCGGCATCTGTCCGGTCTCAGTGCAGGCCATGGAGCCGGCGCCCTCGACCGTCACGTTGCAGGAGTCGGGCGCCGGAGAGGGAGCGGGCGCGGGCATCGGCAAGGGCATAGTGGCGTGGTCATGCTCCTGCGCTGCCAACGGCGAAGCGAAAGCGAGCAGGGCGGAGCCAGCGAGCAAGGTACGCATGTTCGAACACACTTTCATGATCTTAAAGGTGCACCAGCATCCAGACCGCCATCGCGATCATCGCCAGGTTTTCTGAAAGGGAAACGAAGCCGAGCGGCACGTTGCTCGACCCGCCGACACAGGCGCATTTGATCTCGCGCTTCTGAATGTAGACCGTGCAGAACACGCTCACCGCGCCGATCGTGCCGATGAACAGCGCGACCGGGATCGACAGCCAGTCGAGCGCGTGGGCTGCCATCAGCACACCGGCACCAGCCTCAAGGAACGGGTAGGCGTAAGCGTACGGTACCCAGCGCCGCGCCAGCAGGTCGTAGCCGAGGAACATCGAGGAGAATTTCTCGATGTCCTGCAGCTTAAGCATGGCGAGGATGACCATCGCGAACGCGACGAACCACTCGCCGGCCGGCACCGTCAGCGCCGCGCCGAACGCATGGTAACTTGCCGCCATCGCCAGCAATGCGGAAACGGCGAACACCACCAATACCGGCGTGTAACTCGTCGCTCCCGCGGCGGGCAGCGGCTTCCTAAGGAACGCGCGCAAATCGGTGTAGCCGCCGATGCGCTCGCCATCGATGAAGGTCTGGGGTGTCGTCTCGACCCCTTGCTCGCGCTTGTAAGTGTCCACCTCCTCGCGCGTGGTCAGCCAGTGGTCCTCCACGCGGTAGCCGCTCTTTTCGAGCAGCCACTTCGACTTGATGCCGTAGGGGCAGGTGTGGTTCGGCATGACCATGCGGGTCAGGCTGGCGGTCTTGTTCGCACTCATGCCGCACTATATAGGTTCCGTACCATAGTACGGAGTCAAGAGGTGCATCCGCTAAGGATTTCCGAACTCGCGAAAAAGGGTGGAGTTGGGGTGGAGACTGTCCGCTTCTACCAACGCAAGGGTCTGCTCGATGCGCCGCGGGGAGGCGCCACGGCCGGACGTCACTACGGGGCGGAGGACGTGCGGCGCCTGCGCTATATCCGCAAGGCGCAGACCGCCGGCTTTACGCTGTCCGAAATCGCCGAGCTGATCGACCTCGACCGTGCCGACGACCGCCCGCGGGCCCGCGACATGGCTCGGGCGCGAATAGCGGCCCTGGACGAGAAGATTGCCGAGCTGACCGAGGCGCGCGGGGCGCTGGCGAAGCTGGCCAAGGATTGCGCCAAGGGCGGGGCAGGGCCGTGTCCGATACTCAGCGCCTTCGACTAGAGCTTGAGCTTGAGGTCGCGCTTGTCGAAGTCGGGGATCACCCGGTACCGCGCCATCACCAGGCTGAACACGCCGAACAGCAGCAGGCCGATCGCGACGAGGGTGTAGATCACGCCGTGCGCGCGCAAGGCCAGGATAGCCTCGCCGAGGCCCTTGGCCTTGCCCGATTGGACGAGCCAGGCCGACTGCACCAGCGACCATCCGATCAGGGCGAACACCACCGCGCGGGCGGCACTGCCGGCGCGGCCGACGGCCTCGACCCCGGTGGGAGCGTGCCCGTCAACGTGCTTCATGAAATCGGCCGTGATCGCACTCTTGGCCTGCATGAAGGCCCCGACGATGAAGCCGAGGCCGAGCAGCCCCAGCACGAACGCGCCGACGCTGAAGTCCATGACCGTGCCGGCCATCTGCTGGCTCTGCCCGCCCTCCGCCGCGTGCTTGCCACCGATCGCGAACTGGAACGCGGCGTAGGCAAGGAAGAGGTGTGCGATGCCACTGGCGCCATCGCCGACGCGTTTCAGGATGCCCTTGGGCTTGCTGCCGCGGCGTTGCGGGTCGCCGATCGCTGAAATGAGCTTGAAGCCTGCGTATGCCAACAAACCGAGCGCGACCAGCCACAGGATCACGTTGCCGAGCGGCACTTCCTGCAGGTAGTCGAACACGGAGGACGCGCCCTCGCGCGCTTCGCCGCGGGTGCTCAGGGCCAGGTAGCCGAGGAGAATGTAAACCACCCCTCGTGCGGCGTAGCCGAGCCGCACCAGCGTGATGAACCCTTGCGATTTGTCGACCGCCATCGGCGCGCCTCCCCTTGCTTTGGTGGGGGTAACGGCGCGCCGGCGGATTGGTGCCTCAGACGTTGAACTTGAACAACATCACGTCGCCGTCGTGGACGAGGTATTCCTTGCCTTCCTGACGCAGCTTGCCCGCTTCGCGCGCGCCGCTTTCGCCGCCGAGCGCGACGTAGTCATCGTAGGCTATCGTCTCGGCGCGGATGAACCCGCGTTCGAAGTCGGAGTGGATCTCGCCCGCCGCCTGGGGGGCCTTGGCGCCATCGGGAAAGGTCCACGCGCGGGCTTCCTTCGGCCCGGCGGTGAAGAAGGTCTTGAGGCCGAGCAGGGTATAGCCGGCGCGGATCACGCGGCTGAGGCCGCTCTCGGACAGACCGAGCGATTCGAGATACTCGCTGCGCTCCTCGGCCGGCATCGCGACCAGCTCGCTTTCGATCGCGGCGGACACGACCACCGCCTGCGCACCCTCGGCGGCGGCCTTGGCGAAGACTTGCGCGGACAGCGCATTGCCTTCGGCCGCATCGTCTTCCGCGACGTTGCAGACGTAAAGCACCGGCTTTGCAGTCAGCAGCTGCGCCTGCGCGAAGATACGCGCCTCGTCGTCGCCGTTGGGCTGGGTCAGGCGCGCAGGTCTCCCTTCGCGCAGCAGGTCGAGCGCCTGGCCGAGCACGCTCGCCATGACCTTAGCTTCCTTGTCGCCCCCGGTCGCCTTCTTCTGCGCGGCGGGGACGCGCTTCTCGAGGCTTTCGAGGTCGGCGAGCATCAGCTCGGTCTCGACCACTTCGGCGTCGGCAATGGGATCGATCTTGTTGGCGACGTGCTGGATGTCGTCGTCCTCGAAGCAGCGCAGGACGTGGACGATCGCGTCCACCTCACGGATGTTGCCGAGGAACTGGTTGCCGAGGCCTTCGCCCTTGCTCGCGCCCTTCACCAGGCCGGCGATGTCGACGAAGGCGAGCTGGGTGGGGATGACCTTCGCCGACTTGGCGATGGCGGCGATCTTCTCCAACCGCTCGTCGGGCACTGCGACCTGACCGACGTTCGGCTCGATCGTGCAGAACGGATAGTTCGCGGCCTGGGCGGCCTGCGTTTCGGTGAGGGCGTTGAACAGCGTCGACTTGCCGACATTGGGCAGGCCGACGATTCCGCAGCGGAAACCCATCGGTAACTCCGGAAGGTGGGAAAGGGAGGCGCGGCCCTTAGCCTGCCCGCGAGCCGAAAGGAAGATGACAGGCGGCCCGCCCGCGCTAAGCAACGGCGTGGGAGGACATTCATGATCAGGCAGATGATTCTTGCAGGATTGCTCGCGACCGCGGCGGCAATACCGGCACACGCGGCGGACAGCCTCGTCCCGGTGAGCGCCAACCGCGAGGACGGCAAGATCATGCTGACCCTGCCGGCGCCCGGAGCGGACGGGATCGCGGCGCGCTATCTCTACGTCGCGCAGGCGGAGACCGGGCTCGGCGCCGCCTCCACCAACGTCGACCGCGGCGCGCCGCTGCGCGACGGGATCATCCGCTTCCGCCGCGCAGGGAGCAAGGTCATCGCCGAGCTCGAGAACACCACCTTCGTCGCGCCGTCGGGATCGGCCGCGCAGCAGAGCTCGGTCGAGAACAGCTTCCCCACCGCCACGCTATGGGTCGGCGACATCGCTTCGACGGGCAAGGACGGCAGCTTCAGCTTCGATTTCGCGCCCTTCCTGACGCAGGACACCTTCGGTTTCGCCCAGCAGCTGGGCGAGGGGTTCTCGCTGCAAGCCGACCGCTCGGTTGCCGATCCGGCAAGGGTGAAGAGCTTCCCCGACAACGTCGAATTCTCTGCCTTGCTGAGCTTCAATTCGTCTAAGCCATCGCCAGAGGTGCGCAACGTCTCGCCGACCGGCGGCGACATCTCGCTGTGGGTGCGCCATTCGCTGGTGCGGCTTCCGGCCGATCCGATGCCGATCCGCCACGATCCCTACAATTTCATCATCACCCTGCCGCAGTACGATTACTCCGCGCCGCTCGGCCAATCGATGCTGCGCAAGGTGGCGCTGCGGCACCGGCTCGAGAAGCTCGATCCCACCGCCGCGCGCTCGAAGGTGAAGGAACCGATCGTCTATTACGTCGACGGTGCCGCGCCCGAGCCGGTGCGCCAGGCGCTGGTCGACGGCGTGCGCTGGTGGGCGCAGGCGTTCGACGAGGCGGGGTACGAAGACGCCTTCCGGGTCGAGGTACTGCCCGCGGGGGCCGATCCGCTCGATATCCGCTACAACGTCGTCAACTGGGTCAACCGCGCCACGCGCGGGTGGTCCTACGGGTCGAGCATCTACGATCCGCGCACGGGCGAGATCATCAAGGGCAGTGTGATGCTGGGTTCCCTGCGCGTGCGGCAGGACATCCTGATCTTCCAGGCACTGGTCGGGGCGGGGCTGACAGACACCGGCGATCCCAACGACCCCGTGCCGATCGCGCTCGCGCGCATTTGGCAACTCGGCGCGCACGAGGTCGGACACACGCTGGGCTTCGAGCACAACTTCGCCGCCAGCACGCAGGGCCGCTATTCGGTGATGGATTATCCCGCGCCGCGCGTGCGGTTGGTGGACGGCAAGATCGACCTTACCGATGCTTACGGTGTCGGGGTGGGCGAGTGGGACAAGTTCCTCGTCCGCTATCTCTACGCCCCCACCGACGAGGACGGCCGCCGCTTGGTGCAGGAGGCGCAGGCGAAGGGCCTGCGTTTCGCCGCGGACAACGATTCCCGCCCGACCGACACCGCCAACCCGCAAGGCGCGTTGTGGGACGATGGCGAGGACTCGGTCGCGGAGCTCGGGCGGATGATGGAGCTGCGCAAGGCGGCGCTCGCGAAGTTCGACCTCACCGCGGTGCCCGGCGGGCAGGACCTCGCCAGCCTGCGCCGCGCGTTCGTGCCGATCTGGCTGCTCCATCGCTATCAGGTGGAGGCCGCTGCGAAGATGGTTGGCGGGATCGTCACCCCGAGCGCGCTGAAGGGCGATGTATCGCAAGTCACCGTGGTGCCGGGCGCGCAACAAAGCGCGGCGCTCGACGCGCTGATCGGCGCGCTTTCACTCGATGCACTGACGGTGCCCGTGCGGCTGCAGCCGCTGCTGTCCTACGGTCCCGGCGTCGACGGCGATTATCAAACATCGATCGAGATAATGCCGACCGCCGGCGGCCCGGTGTTCGACAGCCTGCGCGCGACCGAGATCGGCGCGGTCGAAGTGCTGAACAGCCTGCTCGATCCGCAGCGGCTCAACCGGCTCGAAATGCAGCACGCAACCGATCCCACGGTGCCTTCGGTGGACACGCTCGCCAAGCGATTGCTCGACCACGGGGACAAGGTGGCGATCGGAAGCGCGGTGGGCCGCCGCATCGCCACCACCATCGCGCTGTCGCTGGCCCGCGCGGCGCGGCGGCCGGAGCTGTCGCGCGCGGTGGCACTGGAGATCGACGGGCGGCTGGCGCTGTGGGCCAGGTACCTCGGCATGTCGGCGGCGGCGAGCGACGAGGGCAACTGGCGCCGCGGCCTCGCCGCACTGCTGGCCGATCGCGAGGCGCTCACCGCCGCGTTGAACGACCACGCGGTCCTGCCTGACGTCCCGCCCGGAATGCCGATCGGGTAAGGTCTGCCGTTCCGGCTTGCCGGTGGCGCAAGGGCGAGTAACCTTGCGCAAAAATAACGGTCGCATGCGATTCGAAGCCTAGGGGAGCTATCGTCATGCCCACTGCCGCCGCCGCTTTGCCGGCCGAAGCCTTCGACGCGCCGTCGGGCGCCGAGACGCCGGAAGGCGCGGCAAAGAGCCAGACCATCGCCGACCTGATGACCCCGCCGGTGGGCGTGTTCGGCCCGTCGGCGACCGTGAAGGAAGCGGTCGAGGCGCTGCGCGAGCAGGTCAAGAACGCCTTCATCACCTATCTCTACGTGGTCGACCAGTCGAACCACCTGCTCGGGCTGGTGGTGATGCGCGAGATGCTGCTCGCGGAGCCCGACACCACGCTCGAATCGCTGATGCTGCGCGATCCGTTCAAGCTGAAGGCCGACCTGCCGCTGGCCGAAGCGCTGAAACAGGCGCTGCACAAGCACTTCCCGGTCTATCCGATCGTCGACGGGCAGGACCGATTGGTGGGCCTGGTTCGCGGCAGCGACCTGTTCGCCAACCGCGCGATTGAAATCTCGGGCCAGTCCGGCGCGATGGTCGGTGTCGACAAGGAGGAACGCCTCGGCACCTCGCTCGGCCGGTCGCTCAAGCTGCGGCATCCTTGGCTGCAGGTGAACCTTCTCACCGCCTTCGTCGCCGCGGCGGTGGTGGGCATGTTCGAGGACACCCTGAGCCGTCTCGTGATCCTCGCGGTGTTCCTGCCGGTGATGGCGGGGCAGACCGGCAATACGGGATGCCAGGCTCTGGCGGTGACCTTGCGCGGCATGACGCTGGGCGACGTCAAGCCCGGTGCCGAGCCCGGCATGGTGCGCAAGGAAGGCATGCTCGGCTTCCTCAACGGCGGGCTTGTCGGGCTGACGGCGGGCGCCGGCATGTTTGTCTACGCGACGATGCAGGGCGAGGCGCACCCGCTGACGCTCGCCTCGGTCGTGTTCCTCGCGATGATCACGGCGTGCAGCGTGGCGGGCATTGCCGGCGCGCTGATCCCGATGGCGCTCAAGCGCCTTGGCGCCGATCCGGCGACGGCATCGAGCATCTTCCTCACTACGGCGAGCGATGTCGCCAGCATGGGTATCTTCCTCACGCTCGCGTCGATAATGCTGCCCAAATGATGCTTGTCCGGGTCGCGCCGATCGCCGTTTTGCTGGTACTCGCCGGATGCGAGACTACCAACTCGTCTGACTGGTCGGGCGGGCGGGGCACACCGTTCAAGCAGGCCGAGCGGACCTGCAACGAATTGGTGCCGACTGTCGCCAAGGAAGAGAACCGGCGCGATTTCTTCGTCGGCTGCATGCAGGCGTTGGGCTGGACGTTGAAGCCCGGCGGGTCGGTGAACC
>JAEWKG010000062.1 GCA_023386135.1 Pseudomonadota bacterium
GCGGTCAGCGGCGGCGGCATCGCGATGTTGAGGTTCGCGAAGTACGGGTTGAAGTGCCCGCCCGGCGGGGTGGTGAAGTCCGGGAACTCCTGCTTCACCGTCTTGCCGTCGACCTTGAAGGTGTCGAGGTTGCGGTAGCCGGTCAGCAGCGAGTGGACGTAGGCCGGCCCGTCGTGGCGCGCCTTGGTCATCAGCGAAAGGTCGGGCGGCACGGCGTTGTTGTTCGCGGCGCGCGCGGCGGTCGCGTTCGGATACGGCGAGGGGAAGTAGTCGGTCGCCAGGCCCGGGCGGGTGGTCGCCTCGCCGGTGTTGGGATCGATGCCAGGGACCTGGAAGCCCGCCGCGATCGCCTTCACTTCGGCGTCGGAGTAGCTCAGCTCCTTGAGGTCGCGGAAGGCGACGAACTTGAGGCTGTGGCAGGCCGAACAGACTTCCTTGTAGACCTGGAAACCGCGCTGGAGCTGCGCGACGTCCCAGCGGCCGAATGGGCCGTCGGACTTCAGGTGCAGCTCGCGCGGGTGCAGGTGGAACTCGCTCTCGGCAGTGGCTTCCTTGAGGTAGCCCTGGCCGATCGCGGTCGCCGCGCCGGTGCCGAACGCCCACAGGGCCATGACCGAGAAGAACAGGCCAACGAGAATTGCGATAAAGCGGATCATCTTCGCTATTCCTTACACGCCCGGCGTGGCGTTTTCGCCGAGCACCGCCGCCTTGTCCTCACCCAGCACCGCCTCGGTGATCGAGTACGGCAGCGGCTCGGGCCGCTCGACCATCGACACGATCGGCAGGATGACGAGGAAATGGAGGAAGTAATACGCGGTCGCGATCTGGCTGATCATGACATAGGGCTCTTCGGCCGGGGCGCCGCCGCAGTAGAACAGCACCAGCATGTCGACGATCAGCACGTAGAAGAACTTGCGGAACAGCGGGCGGTAGTGGCCGCTGCGCACCGGGCCCTTGTCGAGCCAGGGCAGGAAGAACCACAGCAGGATCGCGCTGAACATCGCCATCACGCCGAGCAGCTTGGCCGGAATGATCGAGATCGCGGTGAACGGAACGTGCAGGTCGACCGTGAAGGCGCGCAGGATCGCGTAGAACGGCCAGAAATACCATTCGGGAACGATATGCGCCGGGGTCGATAGCGGGTTCGCCTCGATGTAGTTGTCCGGGTGGCCGAGGTAGTTCGGCAGGAAGAACAGCATCAGGCAGTAGAGGACCAGGAACACGCCCAGCCCGAACCCGTCCTTCGCGGTGTAGTACGGGTGGAACGGGATGGTGTCGCTTTCCTTCTTCACTTCCACGCCGGTCGGGTTCGACGAGCCGGGGATGTGCAGCGCCCAGATGTGCAGGATCACCGCGCCGGCGATCACGAACGGCAGCAGGTAGTGCAGGCTGAAGAAGCGGTTGAGCGCCGCGTTGTCGGGCGCGTAGCCGCCGAGCAGCCAGATCTGGATCGGCTCGCCGACCACCGGGATCGCCCCGAACAGGCCGGTGATGACCTTGGCGCCCCAGAAGCTCATCTGCCCCCAGGGGAGCACGTAACCCATGAAGCCGGTCGCCATCATCAAGAGGAAGATGACCACGCCGATCAGCCACACCATTTCGCGCGGGGCCTTGTACGACGAGTAGAAGAAGCCGCGGAAGATGTGGAGGTAGATCACCGCGAAGAACGCCGACGCGCCGTTGGCGTGGGCATAGCGCAGCGCCCAGCCCCAGTTCACGTCGCGCATGATGTGCTCGACCGAACTGAACGCGACGCCGGCGTTAGCGGCGTAGTGCATGGCCAGCACGATGCCGGTGACCAGTTGCAGCACCAGGCAGAACCCGGCGAGGACGCCGAAATTCCACATGTAGTTGAGGTTGCGCGGGACCGGATAGCCGCCGCCGATCGCGTTATAGACCAGACGCGGAAGCGGTAGCTTCTCGTCGAGGTACCGCATCAGCGGGTTTACCGGTTCGTAGTGCTTGGCCCAGGGGAAGCTCATCGTATTCGCTCTCTCTCGCCTCAGCCGACCTTGACGACGGTGTCGCTGGTGAACTCGTAGTCCGGAACCTCGAGGTTCTTCGGCGCGGGACCCTTACGGATGCGCGCGGCGGTGTCGTAGGCCGAGCCGTGGCAGGGGCAGAAGTAGCCGCCGAACGGCCCGCGGTTCTCGCCCTCGCCCGCGCCCAGCGGCACGCAGCCCAGGTGCGTGCACACGCCCATGGTGATGAGCATGTCCTCATGCCCTTCCTTGGTGCGTTCCTGCAGCGTCTGCGGATCGCGCAAGCTGCCGACATCGACCGCGTTGGCCTGCTGGATTTCGTGCGGGGTCAGGCGGCGCACGAACAGCGGCTGCTTGCGGAAGATCGCCTTGATCGCCATCCCCGGCGTCACCTTCGAGACGTCGATCTCGGTGCTGCTCTCGGCAAGCACGTCGGCGCTCGGGGCCATCTGGCTGATTAGCGGCAGGAGGACGGCGATGCCGCCCACGCCCGCCGCGCCGACCGCCGCGATGTTGATGAAGTCGCGCCGCCGGACCCCGTCCCCGTCATGGGAATCCGAGACCGTAACGGCCCCCGGGATCGCGTCGCCAGTCGTGTCAGCCATCAGCCGTGCCTGCCTTTACCGTCTTCGCGGGTGGAACCCACCGAGCGGCGGGCCACTGAAAAATTGTCACCGATACCAGCGAGAAACGAAGCGTCGGCCCCTGTCTTCCGCGGTTCACTCGCCCATCCCGAAGGGGTGGACGGTGCCGGTTTGCGGCGCGCATATACGCAAGTCGCGGGGTTGCCAACCGCCATTGTGGCCGTTTCATGAACCGCCTGTCGGCAGCCCGATGAGCGCGAGGTGGCGCCCGTAAGTCGCCTCGCCGCGATGGGTCGCACGGCGGAACGAGTAGAACCGCGCCGGGTCGGAGTAAGTGTCGTCGCCGAGCACGTCGATGGTGCCGACGCCCGCCTCGGCCAGCCGCGCCGCGACGTAGCCGGGAAGATCGAACTGCCAGTGGCCGGGGGCCCCCGCCGCGAAGAGACGCGCGTCCCCGGGCGCGAACTGGGCGCGGAAGTCATCGGTCACCTCGTAGCTCGGCTGGGCGATGCACGGGCCGACCGCGGCGGCGATCCGTTCGGGCCGGGCACCGAGCGCCTCCATTGCCTCCACCGTTGCCGCCAGCACCCCGCCATGCGCCCCGCGCCAGCCGGCGTGCGCGGCGCCGATCACGCCGGCTTCGCGGTCGGCGAACAGCACCGGTGCGCAGTCGGCGGTGAGGATGCCGAGCAGCAGCCCCGGCCGGTCGGTCACCATCGCATCGGCGCGCGGGCGCGCGTCGTCGGGCCACGGCTCGCTCACCGTCTCCACGCGCGGCGAGTGGACCTGGTACACGCTCACCAGCCGCGCTCCGGGCAGGACCGCCTCGGCGGCGCGGCGGCGGTTCTCGGTGACCGAGGCGGGATCGTCGTCGGCACCGAACCCGCAATTGAGCCCATCGACCGCGCCGTGGGAGACACCGCCGGCGCGGGTCATGAACCCGTGTGGGACCTGCCCCAGCGCGCCCGATCGCAGCGCCTCAACCAAGGCTGCGCGTCACCTGCTCGAAGGTGTCGCGCGACAGGCCGGGCTGCGCCGCGATCCGTTCGAGCTGCCCGCGCATCAGCGCGGCGCGCTTGGGTTCGAGCTTGCGCCACCGCCCGAGCGGGGTGACGAAGCGCGCCGCGGTGGAAGCGTTGATCGGGTCGAGGGCGAGGATCAGGTCGGCGATCATCCGGTAGCCTTCGCCGCTCTCCGCATGGAACGCGTGCGGGTTGCCGGCGAACGCCATGTACAGGCTGCGCACCCGGTTGGGGTTCAGAAGCGTGAAATCGCGGTGCTTGGCGAGCGCCTTCACATGCTCGATCGCCTGCGGGTGCAACGAGCTTGCTTGCAGGCTGAACCACTTGTCGATCACCAACGCGTCGCCTTCGAAGCGGTTGTAGAAGTCGATCAGCTTGTGGGTGCGCTGCGGGCCTTGCAGGCCGGTGAGGACCATCAGCGCCGACTGGCGGTCGGTCATCGTTTCGGCCGCATCGTACTGCGCGGCGGCCATCTCGGCGGCGCGCTCCGGGTTGCCGGCGGCGAGATATACCAGCGCCTGGCCCTTGACCTTGCGCGCACCCCGCGCGGCGGGGTCCATGCCCTGCGATTGCCCACTGGCGCGCTGGTGCAGCGCGGTCAGATCGCCCTCGAGCGAACGGCCGAGCCACGCCTTCAGTGCCTCGCGCTCGGCGTGGATCGCTCCGGGGTCGGCGACCAGCAGCTGTTCGGCAAGGTAAGTCTCGCCCGGCAGCATCATCAGCTCGCCGCGCATCGCATCCTCGAGCGCCTCGTCCGTGACGATCGCGCGCAAGGCTTCGCCGATCGAGCGCCGCGCTGCTTCGCGGTTGGCATCGGACAGCCCGCCGCCGACCGCGCTGACGAGGTGGCCGACGACCAGCTCCTGCATCGCCTCGTAGCGGGCAAAGGCGTCGTCGTCGTGCCGGGCGAGGAACACCAGGTCCTCCGGCTCGATCGCCCGCTCGATCGCGACCGGCGCGGAGAAGCCGCGATTGATCGACAGCACCGGCCTGTCCGCGAAGCCATCGAACCGCAGCGTCCGCTCGGCATCATCGAGCACGACCAGCTCCTCGCCGCGGTGTTTGCCCGTGGCGCGGTCGAACAGCGCGAGGCGCAAGGGTATCGGCATCGGCGCCTTGTCGGGCTGGCCGGGAGTCGGCGGGACGGTCTGGCGGAGGGTGAGCGTGGCGGTGTCGCCGGCATGCTCCAGCGTTGCCTCGACCTTGGGCGTGCCCGCCTGCTCGTACCAGCGGCGGAACTGCTTGAGGTCGAGCCCGGCGCCGTCCTCGATCGCGCTGACGAAGTCATCGCAGGTGGCGGCCTCGCCGTCGTGGCGGTCGAAGTAAAGGTCGGTGCCCTGCCGGAACCGCGCCTCGCCGGCCATCGTGCGCATCATGCGGATGACCTCGGCCCCCTTGTTGTAGATCGTCGGGGTGTAGAAATTGCCGATCTCGCGGAAGCTATCCGGACGGATCGGGTGCGCGAGCGGGCCCGAATCCTCGGGGAACTGCACGCTCCTGAGCAATCGAACATCCTCGATCCGCTTGACCGCTTCGCCGCGCATGTCCTGGCTGAACAACTGGTCGCGCAGAACGGTGAAGCCTTCCTTCAACGAGAGCTGGAACCAGTCGCGGCAGGTCACCCGGTTGCCCGACCAGTTGTGGAAGTATTCGTGGGCGATCACGCCCTCGATGCCGTCGTAATCGCCGTCGGTCGCGGTCTCGGCATCGGCAAGGACGTACTTGGTGTTGAAGACGTTGAGCCCCTTGTTCTCCATCGCCCCCATGTTGAAGTCGCCCACCGCGACGATGTTGAACTGGTCGAGATCGTATTCGCGGCCGAACACCTCCTCGTCCCACTTCATGCTCTTGATCAGCGATTCCATCGCGTGGCCGGTGCGCTCGAGGTCTTCCTTGCGTACCCAGATGGCGAGATCGACCGCGCGGCCGTTCATGGTGGTGAAGGTGTCGCGCCGGGCGATGAGATCGCCGGCGACCAGCGCGAACAGGTACGAGGGCTTGGGCCAGGGATCGTGCCACTCCGCCCAGTGGCCGCGCTCGTCCTCGCCCTGCCCGACCGGGTTGCCGTTCGACAGCAGCATCGGGAACGCCTGCCGGTCACCCCGCATGCGCACGGTGTAGGTGCTGAGCACGTCGGGCCGGTCGGGGAAGAAGGTGATGCGGCGGAAGCCTTCCGCCTCGCACTGCGTGCACAGCATCCCGTTCGAGGCATAGAGCCCCATCAGCTGCGAGTTCGCCGCCGGCTCGATCTCGGTGACGATGCGGAGCTCGTGCGCTTCGCCCGAAAGCGGCACGACGAGCTCGCTGCCCTCCATTCGCCAGCTATTCGCCGCCTGGCCGTCGACCGCCACTTCCAGCGCGGTGAGGCCGTCGCCGTTGAGGCGGATCTCGCTCGATCCCTCGGCCGCCGGATTGCGCGCGACCTTCAGCGTCGAGACCACCCGGGTCTTCTCCAGCCCGAGATCGAAGTCGAGGTGCGTTTCGGGCACCAGCCAAGGATAAGGCTTGTAATCCTTGCGGTGGATCAGCGGCGGCTGGGTGGGCTCGGGAGCGGCATCGGCCATCTCGGGGTTGCCGTCGAGGGTCGAAGGGGTGCGGGCGATATCCATGCCGCCCGCCTTTGCACCGCATGCGCGCAGCGTCCAGCGGCAAGCCCACCGTTCGTCGGCCACACGCGTGCGCCCGTCGAGCGGCGCCGCGGTGTGCTTGACAGCGCGATTCGCACACCCGAGGATTCGCCGCGGGGGGGAAATGCCTGATGCTGCTTGAATTACTGGCCGCAGCGGTGGCCAATCCGGGTTTCGACGTCGGAGCCGCCAGCCGCGCCTATCTCGATACCTTGCAGGGAGCGGCGCGGGCCAATTCCGACGCTTATTTCGAAGGCGGCTACTGGCTGATCCTGTGGGGCGCGCTGGTGGCGGCGGCGAGCGACTGGCTACTGCTGCGCTTCCGTCTGAGCCATGCCTTTCGCGCATTCGGTGAGCGGGTCAGCCGCCGCCGGTGGGTGGTCACCTGGATCACCGGGCTACTCTACCTCGTCGCCGGCACGCTCATCACCCTGCCGTGGGTGATCTACACCGGCTACTTCCGCGAACGGCAGTATGGGCTGATGAGCCAGAGCTTCGGCGGCTGGTTCGGCGAGCAGGCGCTGTCGTTCGGCATTTCACTGCTGGTCATGCCGCTGGCGATCGTCGCTTTTTACGCGGTGATCCGCCGCTTCCCGCGCGGCTGGTGGCTGTGGGGGACGGGCCTCGTCGCGGCGTTCGGCCTGGTCGGCATCGTCGTCGCGCCGGTCTATTTCGCGCCTCTGTTCAACACCTATACCGAGATGGCACCGGGTCCGTTGCGGACCAGGATCGAAACCATCGCGGCCAAGTACGACATCCCGGCCGAGCATATTTACGTGTTCGACGCCTCCAAGCAGACCAAGCGTATTTCCGCGAACGTCTCCGGCCTCGGGCCAACGATCCGCATCAGCCTCAACGACAACCTGCTCAAGCGCACCAGCGAACCCGAGATCCTCGCGGTGCTCGGGCACGAGATGGGGCACTACAAGCTCGGCCATGTGTGGATCGACGTCGGCGGGCTGATCCTGATCTTCGGCTTCGGGTTCTTTCTCGCCAGCCGCATCGCGCCGCGCCTGATCGCGCGCTACGGCGAGCGCTGGGGCGTGCGCGATATCGGCGACGCGGCCTCGCTGCCGGTGCTGGGCATCCTGCTCAGCGTCTACATGCTGCTGGCGACGCCGCTGACCAACACGCTGGTGCGGATGAACGAAGCGGCCGCCGACGCCTTCGGGCTCGACGCGGCGCGGGAGCCCGACGGGTTCGCGCAAGTCGCGATGCGCCTCAGCGAATACCGCAAGATCGAGCCCGGGCCGGTGGAGGAAGCGCTGTTCTTCGACCATCCGTCAGGCGCGACAAGGGTGCGCGGGGCGATGCAGTGGAAGAAGGACCATGCGCCGAACGCCGTGATCGTCCACCCGTCCGCAGGCTATCTCGACGGCAAGTGAACCGGCTGTTCGTCTTCGGGCTGGGCTACACCGCCAAGGCGATCGTCGACGCGCTCGATGGCTGGACGGTCGAGGCGACCGGGGCCGACGGCATGGTCGCCTTCGATAACGACGCCGCGGTGCGCGGAGCGCTGTCTCGGGCGAGCCATGTGCTGAGCTCGGTCCCGCCGGGCGAGGCGGGTGATCCGGTGCTGGAGCGGTACGGCGA
>JAEWKG010000112.1 GCA_023386135.1 Pseudomonadota bacterium
TCGCCGCGAGGCCGTTGGCGATCTGGGTCACGTGGCGATCGTAGGTGGTCCAGTCGATCGTAACGTCGCCGTCGCGCAGCGCGATGTTGTCGGGCGTTTCCTGCGACCATTGCGTCAGCGCATCGCCCAGCACGCGCGACTTGTCCTGGTATTCCATCAGCCTCTCCTCGGTTCGCCTTTCCTGCGGCGAATCCCTTGGAAAGCAGGTTGCTGTGAGAAACCTGTTATCGCAAGTGATAAGAGGCGCTTCACCCTCGTTCGTCGGCCCGGACTTGATCCGGGCCAGTGCTCTTCTTCAGCCGCAGCGCGGGAAGAAGCACCACCCCGGATCAAGTCTCCTTCGGAGAGCTTCGCTTCCCGGGGTGACGTCAGAGTTGGAGGTGAGGTGGCGGGTTACTCGAACCCGCGCTCGAGGAACCGCAGCGCACACCCCGCCAGCACGGCGCTCCCGCGCGGCAGCGCCGCCTCGTCGACGAACATGCGGGGTGAATGGATCGCACACGCGCTGCGCCAGTCGTCCCCCTCCTTCGCCACTCCGAGGAAGAACATCGCCCCGGGCACTTGCTCGAGCACGTAGGAGAAGTCCTCCGCCCCCATGATCGGCGCGGGGAGGGTGACCCAGTCCTGCTCGCCGAACAGGCCGCCCGCGACCTCCTGGCCGAGCGCCACCGCGCGCGGGTCGCACATCGTCACCGGGAAGCCGGGCGTGACCGTGACCTGCGCTTCGACCCCGTAACCGGCGGCAACGCCTTGCGCGGTCTCGGCGATCAGGCGGTGGGCGGTGTCGCGGTTGCGCGGGGTCAGCGTGCGGATCGTGCCGCGCAAGGCGACGCGGTCGGGGATCACGTTGTGCGCGGTGCCGGCCTCGATCATCGTCACCGTGATCACCACCGCGTCGGCGGCGTTGAAGCGGCGGGTGACGAGCGCCTGCAGCGCGGTGACGATCGCGCAGGCCGCGGGCACCGGGTCGAGCGTGTCGTGCGGCATCAAGGCGTGGCCGCCGCGGCCTTCGACCACGATGTCGAGCTGATCGGCGCTCGCCATCAGCGCGCCCGCACGGCCCGCGACGATGCCGTGGCGCGAGTTGGGCATGATGTGGAGCGCAAACGCGGCTTCGGGCATGGGCGCGATCAGCCCATCCTCCAGCATGTGCTTCGCGCCGTGGAAGCCTTCCTCGCCCGGCTGGAACATGAACTGGACTTCGCCCGCCAGTTCGTCGCGGCGCGCGCAGAGGAGCTCGGCGGCGCCGGCGAGCATGGCGGTGTGAGTGTCGTGGCCGCAACTGTGCATCCGGCCCGGCGTGGTCGAGGCGAAGTCGAGCCCGGTGTGCTCGTCCATCGGCAGCGCGTCCATGTCGCCGCGCAGCAGCACGCGGCGTCCGGGTTTCGCGCCCTTGAGCGTCGCGACCGCGCCGGTGGTGCTGCCACCCTCGCGCCATTCCAATGGCAGGTTGGCGAGCGCCGCGCGCACCTTGGCGAGCGTCTTGGGCGTTTCCAGCCCCAGCTCGGGCTCGGCGTGGATGGCGCGGCGCAGCGAAACGATCCGGTCGGAGATCGCGCGGGCCGAATCGAGGAGGTCGGGGTGCAGCATGGCCGGCAGGCTAGCGCGGTTGGCAGGCCGTAGGACAGCAAAAGTATGGTGGTGCGCCCCTGCCCGCGCGGCTAAGGCGCGGGGAGCCATGTCGCCTGCGCCTTCCCCGCTACCCGGTTTGCCCAAGACCGGGCCCAAGGTGGGCGTGATTTTCAACCCGCGCAGCCACCGTAATCGCCAGGCGGTCGACGCGGCGCATGCGCTCCCCAACGTCATCGTCGCCTCCCCCGCCAAGCGCGGCGAGCTGCGCGGCGTGCTCGCCGGCTTCGCGGAGCAGGGCGTCGAGTGCATCGCCATCAGCGGCGGCGACGGCACCGTGCGCGACGTGCTTACTGCCGGGATGCCGGTGTTCGGCGACCGCTGGCCGCCGCTCGCGGTGATCCCGGCGGGCAAGACAAATGCATTGAACGTCGATCTCGGCGCGCCCAAGCACTGGACCCTGGCCGAGGCGGTCGCGGCCCTGCAGGGTGGCCGGCGCATCGTCCGGCGTCCGCTGGTGGTGCGGACACTTGACGGCGAGGGCGAGCTGGTCGGGTTCGTGTTCGGCGCCGGGCTGTTCACCGTCGCGGTCCACGCCGGGCAGGACGCGCACCGGCTGGGCGCGTTCGATTCGGTGGCGGTGATCGGCACCGCGATCTGGGGCATCGTCCAGCTGGTGCTGGCGAGCGACCGCAACCCGTGGCGCCGCGGCGCGCCGATGACGGTGCGCGTGGGGCACGAGCGGCGCCTGCTCCCTCACGCGGCGGCTGGCGATCCGGGGCGTCGTGCGCTCCTGCTCGCCGCCACGATCGAGGGATTTCCAATGGGCCTCAAGCCGTTCGGGGACCGTACCGGGCTGAAGCTCGGCGTGCTCGATCATCCCAGCCGCCGGCTGATGGCGCGCATCCCGCAGGCCGCGTTCGGGTGGGAGCGGCCGTGGCTGGAGGAGGCGGGGATGCACCGCTGCTCGACCGACCGCATCGAGGTGGAGCTGGGCGGCGGGTTCATCCTCGACGGCGAGGCCTTTCCGCCCGGCAACTACGTCATCACCGAAGGGCCGCCGCTGAGCTTCGTGGTGCCGTGAGCGGGGTGCTCGAGACCCGCGTCGCGGCGACGCTCGATGCGCCGGTGGTGCCCGAGGTGCGCGCGATCGCCGAGGAGCTGGGGCGGGAGAGCGGCGCGCGGGCGGTGCTGTTCTACGGCTCCAACCTGCGCACCGGGTCGCTCGAGGGCGTGCTCGATTTCTACGTCCTCATGCCGGGGCCGCAGGTGGAGAAGATCTGGCCGCGGGTGTCCTACCGCGAGTGGACCAGGGACGGCGTGACCCTGCGCGCGAAGATCGCGACGATGGCGCTGGAGACCTTTGCCCGCGCCGCCGGCGGCGCCTCGCGCGACACCACGATCTGGGCGCGCTTTGTCCAGCCCAGCGCTTTGGCGTGGGCGGCGGACGAGAGTGCGAAGGCCGAAGTCGTCGGCGCCGTGGCGTCGGCGGCGTGCACCGCGGCCCGGCTCGCCGCCGCGTTGGGGCCGAAGGAGGGCGCGGCGGAGGATTACTGGCGCGCGCTGTTCCGCGCGACCTACCGGGCAGAGTTCCGGGTCGAGAAGCCGGGTCGCGAGAACGATATCCTGTCGGTCAACGCAGGGCACTTCGCCGGCCTCCTGCCGCTGGCGTGGGAGGCCGGCGGCATCGCCTACGAGCGCGACGGCGACCGGCTGACGCCGATGCTGAGCGACACCGCGCGAGCAGCGACCTTGCGGTGGTGGGCGGCGCGCACCCGGCTCGGCAAGCCGCTCAACCTGCTGCGGCTGGTCAAGGCCAGCACCACGTTCGACGGCGCCGCGCGCTACGCCGCGTGGAAGATCGAGCGCCACACCGGCGTGCCGGTGGCGCTCACCCCGTGGCGTGAGAAGCACCCCGTGCTCGCGGCCCCCGGCGTGCTGTGGCGGGTGTGGAGAGCCCGCCGCTAACGCCTACATGTAGCGCATACGGATGTGGATCGACTTGACCCCGCTGCCGACCGCGAACGACGTCTTCGACACGCTCGGCTTGCCGAGGTTGAAGATGTTGATCGAGGGATTGTTCGACATGCCGCCGCCGTCGCCCGACAGGTCGGTCTTGCCGTCGCCGTCGAGATCGTGGCGCACCGCGACGGCGTAGTTGCCCGCGGCCGGCACCGGCACGCAGAAGCTCATCGAGCCGGCCCGCGCCGCACCGTCGATGCGATAGATCCAGCGGCCCTTCTGCAGCCAATCGCCCGAGGTCGCATGATAAATCTGCACCCGGACGCGACCCTTGGAGGCCTTCACCCCGTCGGCTGTGACCAGCACCGCAGGCCCGTCGCCGCGGTTGCACTTGCCCATGTCGTTGGTGACCACCTGCCGGTACTGCGCGACGGCCGGCGCGGCGGAAACCGCCAGCGCACTGAGGGCGATCATGCTGACGGGAAGGCGGAAAAGCGAAGTCATCGGGTTGTCCATATGGAGGGCAGGGGCGCAGCGCTCAAGTTTCCGGCGCGCGCAAGGGTTGCCCGGGGGAGGACGGCCAAGTGCCAGCACGGGCCTGAATTTGCCCTTAATCGGGACAAGTCGGCGATTTCTGGCCGGGCCGTGTGGAAAAGGGCGGTCGAACCGCTTGTGCGTCTGCGAAGGCGATGGTTAAGCGCTCGAAAGGCATCTCCCAAGGAGCCCACAGGCCGCGCACATGGCCCACCCGTTGATCAGCCCCTCGATCCTGTCGGCCGACTTCGCCCGGCTCGGCGAGGAAGTGCGCGCGATCGACGCCGCCGGCGCCGACTGGATTCACGTCGACGTGATGGACGGGCACTTCGTCCCCAACCTCACCATCGGCCCCGGCGTGGTGAAGGCGCTCCGCCCGCACACGAGCAAGCCGTTCGACGTCCACCTGATGGTGAGCCCGGTCGATATGTGGCTGCAGGCCTTCGCCGAGGCCGGCGCCGACATCATCACCGTCCACCCCGAAGCCGGCCCGCACGTCCACCGCACGGTGCAGGCGATCAAGGCGCTCGGCAAGCAGGCCGGCATCAGCCTCAACCCCGCGACACCCGCCAAGATGCTCGATTACCTGATCGACGATATCGACCTGGTCCTGGTGATGAGCGTCAACCCCGGCTTCGGCGGCCAGAACTTCATCGCGAGCCAGCTTCGCAAGATCGAGGCGGTGCGTAAGATGATCGACAAGACGGGGCGGGCGATCCACCTCGAGGTCGACGGCGGGGTCGATGCGGTCACCGCGCGGCAGTGCGTCGACGCGGGGGCGGACGTGCTGGTCGCCGGCTCCGCCACCTTCAAGGGCGGGCCGGAGCGCTACGCCGCCAATATCGCCGCGCTCAAGGGCGAAGGATGATGGCAGACGCCGCGGTCAAGCCCCGGCGCCCAGCGACCACCGCCGATGCGCGCGCGCTGCCGCTTCATGCCCGCACCGAGCCGCATGTGTCCGACGGCCCGAGCGAGGTGATCGAGCCCGGCCGGGCGCTCGCGCTGGCCGACTTCGCGCCGCCTTCGGTCGGCCCCGGCGAGGCGCTGATCCGCTTCGCCTACCGCCTGGGCGTGTCAGGCGCGACGCTGGCGCGGCCGTTCGGCAAGGCCGCCAAGCCGCGCCTCCTGGCGACGGTGGAGAGCCCGCTTCCTGGCGACCGCGCCGCCGGGATGGCGATGCGGGCCGGGCACTTCCTGGTCTACGGCGTCAAGGCGCCGATCACCCAGATGGATTTCGGCCCCACCGCGCGGCTGACCCCGCCGTTCGAGCGCACCGTCCACGGCTTCACCTGGCTGCGCGACCTGTGCGCATCGGCCCCGCGCGAGCAGTGCACCGCGACCGCCGAGCGCGTGCTGACCGCGTGGCTCGCCGCCAACTCCAAACCGGGTGGGAAGGGCGCCGCGTGGACGGTCGAGAACGCCGGCCTGCGCCTGTTGGGCTGGTTGGTCCACGCGCCGCTGATCCTTTCCGGCTCCGACGCGCGGGTGCGGGGCAAGGTACTCTCCGCGATGGAGGACACCGCGCGCTGGCTCGACCGGCACATGGGCAAGGCCGCCGACGGCCTCGCCCAAGTCGCGGGATGGAGCGCGGTCGCCGCGGCCGGGTTGTTGCTCCCCGACGGCAAGCCGCGCCGGCTGTTCGGCGAAGCGGGCCTCGTCCGCGCGCTGGGCGAGCTGGTCGGCGACGACGGCGGAGTTCTGTCGCGCAGTCCGCTGGCGCAGGCCGAGGCGATCGCGCTGCTGGTGGAACTCAAGGCCTGCTACCGCGCGGTGCGGCGCGAGCCACCGCAGGCGATCGAGGCGATGCTGGCGATGCTGGTGCCACCGCTGCTCGCGCTGACGCATGGCGACGGCGGACTGGGCTCGTGGCAGGGCGCGGGCGCGGTCTCGGCCGAGCGAATCGCCGCGCTGGTCTCGGCGAGCGGCGTGCGCACCCGCCCCCTCAAGGACGCGCGCCAGTGGGGCTACCAGCGCGCAACCGGCGGCAAGGCGGTGCTGCAGTTCGATGCCGCCCCGCCGCCGCTCGCCAAGAATGCGCGCAGCGGCTGCGCCTCCACCCTGGCGTTCGAATTCAGCCACGGGCCGCAGCGGATCGTGGTCAACTGCGGCGGCGCCGCGTTCGCGGGAGGTCTCGTCCCGGCGCGGATCGAGCAGGGCCTGCGCGCGACTGCGGCGCACTCCACGATGCCGCTGGGCGACGCCAACTCGACCGCGGTGGTCTTGAACGGCAAGCTCGGCGCGGGGGTGGGGGAGGTCGAGATCGACCGCCGCGTGCTCGCGCTCGAGAACGGCGGCGCGACCCGGCTGGAGGCGAGTCATGATGGCTATGCCGCGCGCAACGCGCTACTCCACCGCCGCATCCTCACCCTGCGCGACGACGGCAGCGAGCTGCGCGGCGACGACCTGCTGGTGCCCGCGGGCAAGAAGGGCAAGCGCGGCAAAATCGCCTTTGCGATCCGCTTCCATGTCGGCCCCGGGATCGAGCTGGGGCTGACCCAGAACGGCCGCGGCGCCGGACTCGCGCTGCCCGACGGCAGTTACTGGCAGTTCCGCTGCGGCGAACTCGGCGAAGGCGTGACGCTGTCGGTCGAGGAAAGCCTGTGGGTCGACGGCCAGGGCCGCCCGCAGCCGATCGAGCAGCTGGTGATCCAGGGTCTCGCGCCGCGCGCCGGGGCGACCTTCTCCTGGCTGTTCAAGAAGATGAGCTGACCCAACTTCCTTCGTCATCGCGAGGAGCGTAGCGACGAAGTGATCCATCTCCCGAGCGAGCGATCATGGGTTGCTTCGCTGCGCTCGCAACGACGAGGAAACTAGAGTGACTGACGTGACCATCCGCCGGGCGCTGCTGTCGGTGTCCGACAAGGACGGCTTGGCCGAGCTCGGCCGCACGCTGGCCGATGCCGGGGTCGAATTGATCTCGACCGGCGGCACCGCCAAGGCACTGCGCGACGAGGGCCTGACGGTGCGCGATGTGTCTGACGTCACCGGCTTTCCCGAGATGATGGACGGGCGGGTGAAGACGCTCCACCCGATGATCCACGGCGGCCTCCTCGCGGTACGCGACAACCCCGATCACGCCGCGGCGATGGACGCGCACGAGATCGGCGGCATCGACCTCGTGGTGGTCAACCTCTACCCGTTCGAGGCGACCGTGATGCGCGGCGCCGAGCGTGACGAGGTGATCGAAATCATCGACATCGGCGGCCCGAGCATGGTCCGATCGGCGGCGAAGAACCATCAGTTCGTGACCATCGTCACCGATCCCGCCGACTACGACACCCTGCTGGAGGAGCTCGGCGCCAACGACGGCGCGACCTCGCTCGATTTCCGCAAGCGCATGGCCGCTAAGGCATTCGCCGCCACTGCCGCCTACGACAGCATGATCAGCCAGTGGTTCGCCTTCGCCGACCAGGGCGAGCGGTTTCCGCCGATGGTGTCGATGACGCGCAAGCTCGCCGGCACGCTGCGCTATGGCGAGAATCCGCATCAGAACGCCGCGCTCTACCTCCCCGCCGGACCACACACCCAAGGCCTGCCGCAGGCGCAGCAGGTGCAGGGCAAGGAACTGAGCTACAACAACTA
>JAEWKG010000155.1 GCA_023386135.1 Pseudomonadota bacterium
ACCTGGGACGGACGCGGCACGAACTTCGCACTTTTCTCTGTCCACGCAGAGAGAGTGCAGCTTTGCTTGTTCGACAATCAGGGCCGCCGCGAGATCGATCGCCTTGATCTGCCGGAGCGCACCGAGGACGTCTGGCACGGCTATCTGAATGATGTCTCCCCTGGGCAGCTCTATGGATATCGCGTTTACGGCCCTTACGCGCCGGAGCAAGGCCATCGCTTCAACGCTAACAAGCTGCTGCTGGACCCTTATGCCAAAAGGCTCGCAGGCCGGCTGGTGTGGAGCGACGCGCATTTTGCGTATCGCACCGGCAGCTCCCGTGAAGACCTCTCATTCGATCGCCGCGACAATTCCCGCGGGATGCCGAAGGCTGTCGTCGTCGACGAGGCTTTCAACTGGGGGCGCCGCGAGAACCGTCCCCATGTGCCTTGGGCAGATACAATCATCTACGAAGCGCACGCCAAGGGATTAACCCAGACACGTCAGGATGTAGCGCCCGGCATGCGCGGGACGTTCCGTGGTCTGTGTTCGCCGGCCATGATCGATCACCTCAAGCGCCTTGGCGTCACCACACTCGAACTACTTCCAATCCACGGCTTTATCGATGATCGGATGCTTGTCGAAAAAAAGCTCGTCAACTATTGGGGCTACAACTCCATTGCCTTCTTCGCCCCCGAAGCCCGCTACGCACCCGAAAACACCCTCGACGTTTTCCGAACCACAGTGGCGCGCCTGCACGATGCCGGCATCGAGGTTATGCTCGATGTCGTCTACAACCACACCGCCGAAGGCAATCATATGGGGCCGACGTTGTCGTTTCGCGGCATCGATAATGCATCCTACTATTGGCTGAAGCCGGACGACCCGCGCTTCTACGATGACTTCACCGGCACTGGAAATTCGCTGAACCTGACCCACCCGCGCGTTCTGCAAATGGTGATGGATTCGCTGCGCTATTGGGTCGAAGTCTGCCACATCGACGGCTTCCGCTTCGATCTCGCCACCACACTCGCACGCGGACCCAACGGATTTGACCGCGGTCATGCGTTCCTCAACGCTGTCCGGCAGGACCCTGTGCTGGCGTCCGTCAAACTCGTCGCCGAACCCTGGGATGTGGGATTGGGCGGCTATCAGGTCGGCGCATTCCCCTCGCAATGGTCGGAATGGAATGACAAGTATCGCTCGACACTGCGCCGTTACTGGTCCGGTGAAGGTCACCTGATCGGCGATGTCGGCGCGCGCATGACCGGCTCGTCCGACACATTCAACCATGACGGACGGATCCCGCGGGCGAGCATCAATCACATCACGGTCCATGACGGTTTCACGCTGGCGGACCTGTTCAGCTACAACGAGAAACACAACGAAGCCAATGGCGAAGATAATCGCGACGGCTCCAACGACAACAACAGCAACAATTGCGGCCATGAAGGCCCGACCGATGATCCTGCAATCATCGCACTGCGCCGCCAGCTGCGAAAGAACCAGCTCGCCTGCCTGTTGCTGGCTCAAGGCGTGCCATTGATTCTGGCCGGCGATGAGGTCGCGAACAGTCAAAGCGGCAACAACAACGCCTATTGCCAGGATAACGAGATCGGCTGGATCGGATGGGAGGGCCTTGGCCAGGACGGCGATGATCTCACTGAATTCATCGGACACATGACTGCGCTTCGCAATCGCTTTCCGCAAATCAAATCCCAACGCTGGGTTGATGGACGGCGGCAAGACGGCTCGTTCGGCGTTTTGTGGCTGACGCCAAGCGCCGCCGAGATGACCGACCAGGATTGGAATTTCCCCGAGGGACGCTTTCTGTCCTACGTGCTCGGGCCGGTCCAGGAGAACGATCCCCCGCTCTTCGTTGTCCTCAATGCTGCGCCCGAGGCCATCGAGTTCACGCTGCCGAAGCTACCCGAATACAAGGAGTGGACCCGCCTGCTCGACACCACCAAGGGGGAGCAGGACGGCGCGTCCTCCCAATCGGGCGCGACGCAAGAAGCTCCAGCCCGATCCGTCCTTGCTTTCGCGGGGGCGACATGAATGGCCATCGCTTCGGGCCCAGACTGACTGAAAGCGGCGTCGCGTTTGCGCTGTGGGCACCGGCAGCAAAGACTGTCGATGTCATACTCGACGGCGTTCATGCGATGCAGAGAGGCGATGCCGGGTGGTTCTCTACGCATGTGACTGGCGCCCGGGGCGGCACGCGCTACAAATTCCGGATCGATGGCGAACTGGATGTGCCGGACCCCGCATCGCAGTTTCAGCCGGATGATATCGCCTGCCCCAGCGAAGTGATCGACCACGCCGTATATAGCTGGCGCGCCGACGATTGGCGCGGGCGGCCCTGGAAAGACACCGCCCTCATCGAAACCCATGTCGGGACATTCACGCCGCAAGGCACCTACCGCGCGATGATCGAGAAGCTCGATCATCTGGCCGCAACAGGGTTCACAGCGCTTGAGTTGATGCCACTCGCCGACTTTCCTGGCCGCAGAAACTGGGGATACGACGGAGTGCTGTGGTATGCACCCGATAGCCATTACGGCAGCCCTGACGATCTCAAAGCCTTGATCGATGAGGCTCATCTGCGCGGACTGATGGTCTTTCTCGATGTGGTCTACAATCACTTCGGCCCGGAAGGAAATTATCTCGGCCGTTATGCGCCGACGTTCTTCTCGGACTCCCAGACGCCATGGGGCAACGCGATCGATTATCGCGTGCCGGAGGTCCGACAATTTGCCATCGGCAATGCGCTGCATTGGCTTGATAACTATCGCTTCGACGGCCTGCGCCTCGACGCCGTCCATGCCATCGCCGAGATGGGTGAAACCCATATCCTCTGCGATCTGAGCCGCGCCGTCGGTGAATTCGCACGCGAAAGCGGACGCCAGATTCACCTCGTTCTCGAAAACGACGACAATCGTGCGGGTCTTCTCGATCCCATCACAAATCCGCCGAACGGGAAGTACCGCGCGCAGTGGAACGACGATTACCATCACGCATGGCACGTGCTGTTGACGCAAGAGGCTGGCGGCTATTACGGGGATTATCCGGCTCCGCGCACGGATATCGCGCGGGCCCTGCGATCCGGATTTGCCTATCAGGGAGAAGCATCGGCTCATCGCGATGGCGCCTTACGCGGCGAGCCAAGTGGCGCGCTCGCGCCCCTAGCCTTCGTCAATTTTCTGCAAAATCACGACCAGATCGGCAATCGCCCCCTCGGTGACCGACTGGAAGCCACGGCGAATTTTGCGGCCATTGAAGCCGCGTTAGCGATTACCTTGCTGGCTCCTATGCCGCCGATGATGTTCATGGGCGAGGAATGGGGCACGCCCTCGCCGTTTCCATTCTTCTGCGATTTCCAGGGTGACCTTGCGGAAGCCGTGCGGCAGGGACGCCGAAGCGAATTCAAATCGGCTTATGAAAAATACGGCGATGAAATTCCGGATCCTCTGAGCGAAGCCACATTCAGGTCCGCTCAGCTCAACTGGGGCGAACGCGATGAACCGGTTCATAGCGCTCGGCTAACACTTGTCCGGAAGCTGTTCACCATCCGGCAAGCCGAGATCACGCCTCACCTCGACGGCAGCCGCTTCGGCGACGCCAGCGTGAATGAGGACGATCTGCTCCTCGCGCACTGGATCCTTGGCGACGGCATAACCCTGCAGCTGATCGCCAACCTGTCTGATGGGATCGCCGTCATTCCGGCATCGTATCAGGCACGGCGTCCCATCTGGGGAGAGACGCCGCGCGACGAACTCGCGCCGTGGGCTGTGGTCTGGGACATCGGAGAGCGCTGATGCCCCCACCCATTCCACTCGCGACCTATCGCGTCCAGCTCACATCGGCATTCGATTTCGACGCGGCTGCAAAGATCGTTCCGTATCTCAAGCAACTGGGCATCACGCATCTTTATGCGTCCCCATTCCTGAAGGCGCGGAGCGGCAGCACACACGGCTACGATATCATCGACCACAACGCGCTCAATCCGGAGCTTGGCGGAGAAGAAGCCTTTAATCGGCTCAGCGCGACCTTGAAAGCCAATGACCTCGGCCTGATTCTCGACTTCGTGCCGAATCATATGGGCGTGCACTTCGCCGACAACGCATGGTGGCTGGACGTGCTCGAATGGGGGCCGGCCTCGCCTCACGCCGCATCCTTCGACATTGACTGGGACACGCTGCCTCATCGCATAAAAGGCGGCGTGCTGCTTCCCATTCTCGGGTCATCTTACGGCGCGGCGCTTGATCAAGG
>JAEWKG010000282.1 GCA_023386135.1 Pseudomonadota bacterium
GAGTTGGCGCGCGCGGTCGACGAGGCTTTCACCAAGGACGGCGTCGGCGAGACCCGCGCCGTACTGGTCATGCACGGCGGGACTATCGCGGCCGAACGCTACGCGCCGGGATATGGCCCCAAGACGCGATTCGTCAGCTGGTCGATGGCCAAGACCGTCACCGCGGTGATGATCGGGATGCTGATCGCCGACGGCCGGCTGCGGCTCGACGAGACGCCGCCGGTGCCGCGCTGGCAGCGGCCGGGCGATCCGCGCGGCGAGATCACCCTGCGCCAGCTGCTGCAGATGCGCAGCGGCCTGCGCCACTGCGAAGCCTGCGACCCGCCGTACGAATCGAGCGAGGTGCGCATGCTGTTCCTCGACGGGCGCGACAACATGGCCGACTTCGCCGAGAGCCAGCCGCTCGAGGCGGAGCCGGGGACGCACTGGGAATATTCGAGCAACACCACCGTCATCCTCGCCGACGTCGCCGCGCGGGTGCTGACCCGCAGCACCGACCCCGAAACCCGCCGCCGCGCGGTGGCGGACTATCTCGAGAGCCGCCTGTTCGGCCCATTGGGCATGACCTCGATGGTGCCCGAGTTCGACCGCTCGGGCACGCTCATCGGCGGCAGCCTGATCCACGGGACCGCGCGCGACTGGGCGCGGGTCGGCGAATTCCTGCGCAACAAGGGCTCGTACCGCGGCACTCAGCTCGTTCCCCGGCGGTGGATCGAGTTCATGACCACCTCGAACCCCCGCCGCGCCAACTACGGGGCGCAGACCTGGCTCAACCGCGGCGCGCCGAAAGACGACGATCCGCTGTTCACCGCGCGCGGGCCCAAGAGCCTGTTCGCCATGATCGGCCACATGGGCCAGTTCGTGCTGGTCGCGCCCGACCGCGAGCTGGTGGTGGTGCGCCTCGGCCATTCGGACAGCGGGCAGATACCGCGCGAGGTGCAGGAGCTGGCCGATATCGTCGAGCTCTACCCGCCGTCGGGCACGTAGAACGAGCCCTCGACCACCGTCACGCACGGCCCGCCGAGCCAGGCGCGGTCGCCCTCCAACCGGCAGGTAAGGTCGCCGCCGCGCTTCGAGGCCTGGTGCGCGGTTAAGTTGTCCCGTCCGAGCCGCGCGGCCCAGAAATGCGTCAGCGCCGCGTGGGCTGAGCCGGTGACCGAGTCCTCGTCCACCCCGCCGCCGGGCACGAACACGCGGCTGACGATGTCGGTAGCTTGGCCCGGCGCGGTGCAGATGTACTGGTGGTCGCCGAGCGCGCCGAGGCCGCGCAGGTCGGGCTGGAGCGCGCGGACCTCGTCCTCGCTCGCGAACAGATAGATGCCGTAGCGGTCCTCGCTGAGCCAGGTTTCCCGCGGGGTCGCGCCGAGCAGCGCGACCGCTTCGGGAAATTCCCCGCGCTCGGTCGGGATCGCCGGTAACGCGAGTTCGTAGCCCGCACCCGCGCGGCGCACTTCGAGATTGCCCGCGCGTCGCGTGCGGAAAGTCACGCGCTCGCCGCCATCTCGCTCCAGCAGTACGTGCCCGCTCGCGAGCGTCGCGTGGCCGCACAGGCGAATCTCGGTCGTCGGGGTGAACCAGCGCAGCTCGTAGTCGCACTCGCCGGTCGCATCGCGCACCGTGAAGGCGGTCTCGGCGAAATTGTTCTCCTCGCCGATCGCCTGCAGCACATCGTCGGGCAGCCATTCGTCGAGCGGCATCACCGCGGCCTGGTTGCCCGCAAACGCCCGCGCGGCGAAGGCGTCGACATGCCAGTAGGGCAGCGTCATGTCAGACTTCCTTGTCCAGCTTGGCGAACTCGTCTTCCTCAACCAGCGGATTGTCTGGCTCGTCGACGTGGCCCTCGGGATCGATGTGGATCAGCAGCTCCATATCGGGGAAGTGGGCGCAGAGGTCTTCCTCGACCCGCTCGATCACCTCGTGTGCTTCGCCGACGGTCATCCGGCCCGGCAGGTCGACGTGAAACTGGACGAAATCGTGCGCGCCGCTGGTGCGGGTGCGCAGGTCGTGGAGGTTGCTCAGCTCGGGGTGCTTCGCGGCGATCTCGACGAAGCGGAGGCGCTTGTCCTCGGGCCACTCGCGGTCGAGCAGTTGGTCGACCGCCTCGCTCGCCGCGCGCCACGCGCCCCACATCAGCCAGGCGGCGATGGCGATGCCGAACAGCGGATCGGCCTGCGAGAAGCCGAGATACTGGTCGAGCACCAGCGCCGCGATCACCGCGAGGTTGAGCAGCAGGTCCGACTGGTAGTGGACGTTGTCCGCCTTGATCGCGACGCTGCCGGTGCCGCGGATCACCCGCCGCTGCCACCACAGCAGCACGAACGTGGCGGCGATGGCGATCAGCGAGACGACGATCCCGTCGCCCGCTGCCGCGGTATCGGCCCCGCTCGCCAGGCGGCCCACGGCGCGGAACAGGATCGCGGTCGCCGAGACGACGATCAGCATGACCTGGAAGATCGCCGCCAGCGCCTCGGCCTTGCCGTGACCGAAGCGGTGCTCGGCGTCGGCAGGCTGGGCGGCGAACCACACGCCCCACAGCGTCGCGCAGCTGGCGACGAGGTCGAGGCCGGTGTCCGCCAGACTGCCGAGCATCGCGGTCGAGCCGGTGCGCCAAGCCGCCCAGCCCTTCAGCGCGAGCAGGAACAGCGCCATCGCGATCGACGCGAACGCGGCGCTGCGGGTCAGCTTGGCCCGCGCCTCGGTTGCGGCGAGGTCGATGCTCATGGGTAGAGCAGGGTGCTGCTCCACCCGTCGCCATTGCGCGTGAAGCGGCGGCGGTCGTGGAGACGGTTGGGCCGGTCGAGCCAGAACTCGATGGCCTGCGGATCGAGCGTGAAGCCGGTCCAGTACGGCGGGCGCGGCACTTCGCCGGCGGCCTTGCATGCATCTTCCAGCGCCTCGACCCGCTCGATGTAAGTGCGGCGATCGTCCAAGGCACGCGACTGGTCGCTCGCCGCCGAGCCGACCTGGCTGACGAACGCGCGGGAGTGGAAGTAGTCGTCCGCCTGATCGGGCGAGACTTCGGTCAGTGGGCCTTCGATGCGGATCTGCCGGCGCAGGCTCTTCCAGTGAAACAGCAGCGCGGCGCGCGGGTTGGCGAGAATTTCCCCACCCTTGCGGCTCTGCGCGTTGGTGTAGAAGGTGAAGCCCTGCGGCCCGAAGTCCTTCAGCAGCACCATCCGCACCGACGGCGCGCCACCGGCCGTGGCGGTGGCGAGCGCCATCGCGTTGGCATCGTTGGGTTCGCTTGTCCGCGCCTCGGCGAACCACGCGGCGAACAGCCCGAGCGGGTCGGATTCGGGCAGGGCCGAGCGGTCAGCGTCCATCGCGGATCCTGTAGGACTTGGCACACTTGTCACGGTGTCCAGAAGGAAAGAGTCGCCTTGCGCGCGAATGTGTCGCCTTGTCGGGGCGAGGTGTCGCCTTGGCGCTTGCCAGTGTCGGCTTGTGCTGCACGGCTGTCGCCTTGCGATGATCCGGCGCGCACTCGCGGGCGAATGCAAGAACAACTGTCCGGGCGTGCGCGAGCGTCATCGCGGCCGTCCTAGCCAGCGGCGCCGAAGTAGGAAAGTCTCGCTGCTTGCGCGGGTCCACTGCCTCACCTAGCTAACACGGCGATGGCTGATCCTTATTCCACCCTCGGCGTCGCGCGCGGCGCCGACGAGAAGGCGATCAAGAGCGCCTACCGCAAGCTCGCCAAGGAGCTTCACCCGGACCGCAACAAGGACAATCCCAAGGCAGCGGAGCGCTTCTCCGAGGTCACCCGCGCCTATGATCTCCTGTCCGACAAGGACAAGCGCGCCCGCTTCGACCGCGGCGAGATCGACGCCGACGGCAATCCCGCCAACCCGTTCGCGGGGATGGGCGGTGGCGGGGGCTTCGGCGGCGGGCGCGGCGGCGGATTCCGCCCCGAAGACCTGCAGGG
>JAEWKG010000319.1 GCA_023386135.1 Pseudomonadota bacterium
GTCGCCTCGAGCGAGCTCTCGGCGACATACCTTACGTCTTTCGCTCAGGTACGCGCCGCCGCCGTCGCCGACACCGATGGCACGGTCGGGGGCATCCTTCAGCTCGCCTCGGCAGGCACCTCTCGCCTGAACTTCAATTTCGATCTGCGCCGGGTGGTGCAGGATGCAGGCCATTCGTCTCCGGAGGCCCCCGCTAGGGGCCAACCCGACGATCCCGCCGGCTTCTCCGGCCTTCGCGGCAGCTACTCCCAGCTTGGCGGCCTAGTGTCGTATAACCTTGCCAACCTGCGCTTTCTCGGAACCGGCTTCTACCGGGAAGAAGCGGGACAGGATGCGCAGTACAGCATCGGTCCGGCGCTCGAATGGGATGTTCTGCGCCGTGGGCGGCTCACGCTAACCGTGCGCGGCGACATGACCGTCACAGAGCGGGGCAACGCGGGCTTTGCCGGGATGAGCCTCCGACTTCTTGGTCCTCGCTCCACCTATTCCGCGCTCACCGGCGCACGGGCCTCCAGCATCGCAGGCGACGATCGCGGCGACGGCGCCGTGGCCGCCCTGTCAGGGTCCTGGTCCAGCACAGTGGCGGGAGGAAACCTGTCGCTCGGTGCGGGTCTTGAACACCAACCCAAGCGGGAGAATGCCGTCGTCTCAGGTGACTTCCGCCATCCTGGCGGTTCGCTCTCGCTGGATGTCGCGCACACCAGTCTCAGCGGATCCGACACGACCCAGTACAGCGTGGGGTTCCAGACGACATTCGCCGCGGGCGCCGGACAGCTGCAGGTGGCTGGCAAGACCACGAGCGAAAGCCTGCTGGTGGCGCATGTCGAAGGCGCCAATGCGAAGGACACCTTCGAGGTTCTGGTCAATGACCAGCCCGCGGGCACGTTGGCTGGCACCCGGTCCCTCACGCTCGCGTTGCCGGGCTACCGCCGCTACAGCGTCCGGATCCGGCCAACGGGCGAACGCCTGCTCGCTTACGACAGCGCGGCACGCGCGGTGGCGCTCTATCCCGGCACAGTCGCGCGGGTCGAATGGAAGGCAGCGCCGATCACCATCAAGGTCGGGCGGATCGTCAACGCAGACGGTTCGCCGGTCCGGGGCGCCGTCCTGACGGCACGCGGGGCGTGGGCGGAGACAGACGACCAAGGTCTCTTCCAGATCGAGGCGCCCGACGACGTCGAGCTGACGGTCGCACTGCCGGACGGCACCTCGTTTGCCAGCATCCTGCCCGCAGGCCGCGCCAGATCGGGCGTGTTCCGAGTAGGCAACATCGTTTGCGGGAAGCGCGATCCCATACTGGGGCTCGCCACACCTCCCCATTTCATAGCCGGAGACTGAGGTCATGAAGAGAGCACTGCTGTGGGCCGCGGGGCTGACGGCCTCCCTCGGGTACGCCTCGTTCGCACACGCCGAGATGGTCCTGAGCCAGGTCATCGTGGATCTTCTTCCCGGCAAGCCGCCGCGCGAGGATATCGAGGTCTGGAACGACGGCGACGAACGCATGTACGTGGTCGCCGAGCCGTCCGAGATCGTCGGCGCGGGCACCCCGCATGAACAGCGCGTCGCGGTGGCGTCGAGCGAGGACGCAGGCCTTCTTGTCTCGCCCCGGCGCCTGGTCCTCGAGCCCGGCGAGCGGCGGGCGATCCGCATCGCGACATTTGCCGAGCGCCCCGCGTCGGAACGTGTCTATCGCGTCGCCATCAAGCCGGTTGCCGGCCCACTGGCCGCGCAGCAAAGCGCGCTCAAGGTTCTGGTCGGATACGACACGCTGGTGCTCGTGCGACCGGCCCAGCCTGTCGACGACCTTCGTGCCGAGCGAACCGGGCACACGCTGACCCTTCGCAATACGGGCAACACGTCACAGGAGATCTTCGCGGGGGTCCAATGCGCCGGCCAAGGCCGGGATTGCCGCGCCCTGCCGGCCAAGCGCCTCTATCCGGGCGGGGTGTGGATGCAGTCGGTTCCGTTCGAAACGCCCATCCACTATAAGTCCTCGGTTGGTCCGACGGTGCGCGAGCGAACGTTCTGACTGCGTCGAACAACGCACGACGGAACCGCAGGTCAGCCGGAAAGATTGCGCCAGACGACGATGCCTGCATTGATCCAGACCGCGATGAGCACGAAGCCAATGAGGCGGGCCTCCAGGGTGAGGCCCTTGCGAGAGCCTTTAACCCGCACCATGGGATCCAAGTATCTCCAGACGCGGTAGCCGACCGTGCCCTCTTGCGGATGTTCACGGCCCTCGCCAAGGTCGTCGTCGTTCAAGGTCATGCGCCAGCCTACCATCGCGTCACCGGTCATGCCAGTCCAAGTGCAAGCGTGCGGGCGGTCGTGACTCCTCTCGACAAGCCCGCCGGGCACGGCCGCTCAAGTCAGGATTTCGGAAATGAAGGCGATCATTGTCGGCGCGCACGGCCAGCTCGGACGCGAGCTCGCCCGGCAGGTTCCGGCGGACGTGCTAGGCATCGGACTGGGCCGGGCTGAGCTGGACATCACAGACCCTGTCGCGGTGCGCGCCATGTTGGACCGATATCAGCCGGACCTGGTGATCAATGCCGCAGCCTATACAGCGGTGGACCGGGCGGAGAGCGAAGAGGCGCACGCGTTTGCGATCAATGCCGCTGGCGTTCGCAACCTTGCCGAGGCGGCCGAAGAACGGGCGGCCCATTTGCTTCATGTGTCCACCGATTTCGTTTTCGATGGATCGTCCAACCGCGCCTACCGCCCGGGCGACAGCCGCAACCCGCTATCTGTCTATGGGCGCAGCAAGGCCGCGGGCGAGGACGCGATCAGCCCCAGCGGGACCGTGGTGCGGACATCGTGGGTCTACGGGGCGGGTAGCGCCAATTTCGTCACCACCATGCTTCGCCTGATGGCGGAGCGCGGGGAAGTTCGCGTGGTTGCGGACCAGATCGGCGCGCCATCACGGGTTACCGGACTGGCCGAGGTGATCTGGCGCCTCGCCCAGGCACGCCAGACCGGCGTTTGGCACCATTCAGATGCGGGTGTTGCGAGCTGGTATGATTTTGCGGTGGCGATCGCGGAAGAAGGGGTCGCCGCGGGTGTTCTCGCAACGATGCCATCGGTCGTGCCGGTAACGTCCGCGGAGTTCCCGACCGCGGCACAACGCCCCGGATTCTCGCTCCTCGATTCCGCCTTGACCCGCGAGGCTTTGGGCCTCTCGGCCCTCCATTGGCGCACCAATCTACGGCACATGCTTCAAATGGACCTCTCTCGCTTCAAATAGCCGCCGCCTGCCCGTAGGCGAGCTCCGGAGCGAGATCAGGACGCCGGCATCCCAAGCATCGTTCGGCATATAAAGAATTCTTCAAGCTGGATTGGCACGGATCTCATGCCGCAAGGACGCGTCATCCGCGTATTCCGCTTACCCGCTGTCATCGTCTGTGCTCGGTCGATGAACAACCGAAGTCTGCGTCCTGCGCGGCACATTACAGTGTTCGCGGCTTTGTCCCAGAGTATCGTCGAAGCTCGCGCGATTATTCCAAAGAGCATGAGGAACAACCCTGGCCCGGCCCCAGAGCGGGCTAGCGTGGAGCCGTCTCAAGTCGAACGAGCCACCAGAGACTGATCAGGATACGAGCGACCGTATTCACGATCGGTGCCATCTGCATTGCTTAGGGGAAAACACCTAAGGGGCTTGAAACCGGACTCTAAGGCTGTTCTTGCGAAGAATGCTTAGGTACTGACACTAAGTATTCGAACGTGGGGCGTAAAATGACGAATACCTTCACCGTCCATGTCCTCGATCGCGACACCGCGCGAAGGGCGGCGGTTTCCCGGACTATCATGGGTCTTGGCATGCATGCCGAGGTCTACGAAGACATCGGCGAGCTTGCGGCGAGACCGCCTCGCAGCGGACTGATGATGGTCAATGACGATCGGGACGGACCTGACCTGCCGGAAGTGATGGCGGCAGCCGAGCGCCACGGGGATTTCCTTCCGATTACCATGTACGCGAGCGAAATCGACCCCGAGCGGATAGTGGCCGCGATGCAATCCGGCGCGCTCGATTACCTGCACTGGCCGATCGGCGCGGATCGGTTCCGTCGCTCTTTCGAGCGGGTGGAAGGTTTCGACGAGGCGACGGCCGTTCGGCGGCGCAAGGAAGGAAAGGCGCGGCAGCTTGTGAGCGCCCTTTCCGGTCGCGAATTGGATGTTTTGCGCGAACTTGTGAACGGCGCATCCAACAAGGACATGGCTTTCAAACTAGGCATCAGTCCACGAACCGTCGAGATTCATCGCGCCAATGCCATGCGCAAGCTCAATGCGTCATCGACCGCCGATGCGGTGCGGATCGGCTTGTTTGCCGGACTCGATCGGTAGTGCGAAGAATGCGCGATGCCCGATCGCGGAGCGCATCCATGCAAGCGCAGTAAGCCACCAGGACCGCTTGGGGCAGCGCGCCGGCGGTCGCAGTCGATTCTGGCTCCCCATCAGCGAGCGACAAGGTCACCGTGACGGCGCGACCGTCGACCGATTTCGAGATCGCGAAATCGAAGCCCTGCCCCAACAACAGGAGGGCCGCACAGTCATAGTGCTCCATTTCGAGCAGCTGCTCGAAGCTGGCTTCGCAGACCTGGACCCCGCAGAGATGGACAAGCGGGGCAGGAGTGAGCTGAACAAGGTGAAAGAAATGCCGGAGCAATGGCTCCGGCATCTCCAGGCCGGAGTCCTGAGCCCGCGATCCGAGCAGGGCAAAGCGCTCAAACCACAACGCGGGCTCCAGCGGTTCGATTGCGCTCGCCGCGCGGTTTCCGCCTCCCGACATTGCCTCGCCGTCCCGTAAACTTGAGAGCACCCACCCCCCGACTTGGCGGAGACACTCCTTCAACTCCGCAACGGTTCTAAATGAAACCTGTCCATTTTCAATACTTTTTCCAGCGCCTGACCGGACATCTCAGCTAATCATACTGTTTTTGCATGAAAAACTGTCCCGATATGAGACATTAAAGCGCAATCAGACACATCCATTTTAGACATAATGCATCCAAACATCTAGGGCCCTGATGGGGCGAAGCAACCTATGCCCGATGCGGCGCCAGGGGCGAACCGTCACGGGGCCGTGCGTACGCGTGGGCCACCCACCCGCGAAGGGCCTAGTCCGGCAAAGGCATCTGGAACTGGGCGATGCCGTCGATCACATACCGCCGCATCAGGGCATCTCCCGTCTCGGTCAGTTCGACCAGAACGACTCGCGCATCAACCGGAGCGCGAAGCCGCCGCAGCAACCCCTGGCCGTTGAGCAATCCAATCCAGCGCAGGCCCGTAGCATGGGGAGCGCCTCCGGCGGCACACAGGCGCGTCGTAGTCACCTGTTCGCCACGGCACCGCGCGATGAACAGGGTTAAAAGCATATCCCACGCAGGCTCACCGAACAATGAAGCGTCGAACAGTTGCAATCGGCGTTTGCGCGCATCGTGGATCGAAGACGCAATGGCGCCGAGCTTGCTGTCGCTGAAGTCGAGTGTGGGCGGCGTGTCATTCGCGACGGCGGCAGCCTCGATTTCAGCGACCCGGGTCGACAGCTCCTCCCAGTTCTGGCGCAGCTTTTCCAGTTCCGCCGATGTGACCGGTTTGCCCGGGTCTTTGTCCATTTTGCGATCCACTTTTTGGTCTTTTCGATCGTGCGAGGCCACGGTGCGCTACCCGAAAGAACTGGATGCGCGCGGTCCGGCCGCGGCGCGCAGCACAGTCAAGACAGCGAGCGTGTCACCGTCCCCACGGAATTCCCCTGTTCCAATCGCGATCGACGCACACCCATGGCCTCCTGCCCCGTCAAACGCAATGGAGGCGCCAGGGGATTCCAACGCCGGCCGCCTGGTATTCGAAGGCTTGCCCATCTCAGTCCATGCGAGACGGCGAGAGCCGTGCCCGCGGCGATCGCGCCGCAATGGTCCGGTCGGAACTATCGGCATCGGGCGTGGCAGCGGCGGCGGGCTCGCGCCTGAGTGCGAGACGCCGATGCGTTGGACAAACAGCCGCGCTCGTCCTTGAAGGCGCGGGAGACTATCCTGGCGAAATTGTCGGCAACGCGCCGCGCGACCGGCCGTTCGCTAACGGCGTCTAGCCGCCCACCCCGACTGACCTGGACCCCGCTGCCGCCTCATGGGTGAAAAGCAAAGAAACCAGCGGCTGCGGCATGGAGTAGTGGTACCCCTGGAAGAAATCGCTGTCTGCCTGGCGGGCAATCGCCTCATCATCGGGATCGCTGATGGCCTCGCAGGTCACCGTCATGCTCAGGCTCTTCGCGAGCCGCACATTCGCTCGGATGATCGCGATCGAGCCGATGTCGCGCGCGTTGCGCAGGAGCGAGCGGTCGAGCTTGACGTGAGAAATGCCAAGTCTGGCGAGAAATGTGAGGCTTACGTTGCTCGAGCCGAAATTGTCCACCGCCAGCGTGAATCCGGCGTCCGCCAGCGCAGCGAGCATGGGCTCGATCCTGGCTCCGTGCATCGCAATCTCGCCCTCACCGATCTCGAGAATGAAGCGCCTGGCATCCACGCCCTCATCGGCCAGTATCGCCTCCAGACTGCTCACGAACTGCGTGTCCAGCAGCTGGCTGGCCTCGACGTTGATGCTGATCTGGAGGGCGGGTTGCGCGGTGGCGGCGCGGCAGCAAGCGCGGACGACATATAGGCTGAGCGCGTCGAGGAGCCGGAATTCCTTGGCGATGACAATCGCCTCATCGGGCGGAATGTTGCCCCAATCCTCGTCGTACCAGCGAAACAACGCTTCGAGCGCAACGGGGCGAAGATCGCGCGCGACGACCGTCTGGAAATGCGTGTTGAGACCGGCGTGATCATCGAGCGACCGGCGCAGCTTTTCGCCAAGTTCGGCGCGCCGGGTGACCATCCGCAGAAGGTCGTCGTCGAACACCTCGACGCCGCTGCGCGTCTGCTTGGCCTTGTACATGGCGATATCCGCCTTGCGCATGGCGTCCGACGGGGACTCTGTGGTCGACGCGCCCAAAGCCACCAGTCCGGCACTGCAGCCGATGGTGCATGCGCGATCGCCGACCCGATAGGACCCGCGGACACGCCGGCCGATCTCAAGGCAGATTCCTTGCGCGACGGTAACCGTTGTTCGCTCCAGAATGACCGCGAATTCATCCCCGCTCAGCCGGAAGAGCGCCCGCGGACCGACCACTTCGGTCATTCGCCCGAACGCGCCGCGCAGGACTTCATCGCCGCTCTGGTGCCCGAGGGTATCGTTGACCCGCTTGAACCCATCGAGATCGATGAACACCAGGCACGCATCCGCGCCGCCCTGCGAGAAGGCATGCGCCGCTTCGAGCGCCTCGAGAAACGCGCGGCGGTTCTGCCCACCCGTCAGGCCGTCGGTTTTCGCATCCTGTTCCGCCGCCTCGGCGTTCTGCGCCAGCGTTCGATAGAGCGCCCTAAGGTCCGAGTGAAGCAAACTGAGCACGAACAGGGTTGCTGTGCCAGAGCAGCCGACAAGGAACAGCAGGTTGCGCCAGTCAATGCTGCCGGCCCCGCCGATTGCGCTCATCGCCATGATGAGCGCAAGCGTGGTCAGCGCGACCATTGCCGCACCCGCACCCGCGAGGAGTGACGTCAAGGTCCGTGACCCGCCCATGCGCGGGTAATACCGGGGTAAGGTTGATATTTGCTTGGGTCCCCGCCCCGGGCTCTGCGTAAAAATGCATATCCGCGCCCGGGCCTCGCCGAGCCCGGGACCGCCGGGCAAACGGGCAACAATCGCGCGCCCGGGCTGCTAGAACCGCACAGTGACCCCGGCGCGGGCCATCAGGTAATCGTAGCTGGTGCCGCCCGAGATGGAATCGTTGGTGTAGAGAAGCTCGCCAAAGACATCGGCGTTGCGCGCCGATCTCGGACTTTCGAAGCGCAGCTGCCCCAGCCGGGCGACCGTCCATCCCGCTCCGGTACTGCGCTGCCCGCCGATGCCGGCCGCGCCCAGGACCATCCAGCCAGACCGCGTGAACCGCCGCATCTGCACCAGCGGCACGGCGCGGATGAAGTCCTTGGGCGAGAAGTAGTCGTACTCGCCGGGCCGGGTGGAGTGATAGTACCGCGTGTCGAGCTGCGCGCTGAGGCCGGGCACGGCGCTCAACGCATGGACGTATCGTCCCCTGAGATGCAGCCGCTCGTTGCGTCCGGTGAACTCCTGCACGCCGGCGGTAACCGCCAGCGTGTCGGTATCTCCAATCCTGAGATCGGTGCTCGCACCCGCGAAGGTGTAGTAAATGCCCCGCCGTAATCCCTGATCGGTCTCAACGATCTCGCGCTCCACGAACAGGCTGTGCGACCAGTCGGCCCGGCGCAGCTCGGCGCTGCCCAAGACAGTGTCGCCGTCAGTGCCGACCCGCGCACGCCAGCGCCAGTCGGAGCCGAGGCTGTCCGCCGCATCGAAGTAGACCCGG
>JAEWKG010000330.1 GCA_023386135.1 Pseudomonadota bacterium
CGGCGCCGGCACCCACCGCGGTGGCGCAGAGTGCCGAGGCGGCCGCCCCGGCAAACCGTTAAGTCGCAGCGATCGATCAAGCGGCCGCGCGGCCTCAACCCGCAGCGAGGGCTCGAAAAAATTCGACGTGGAAGCGGACCGGTCCGCGGGCTTCGACCCGGTGAAGGATGGTCGGCTCCACAACACCAGGCGCGGACACTGAGCTCAAGACGCATGCACTGGGCCCGCGGCGAGCGTCGGTCACGAAGTAGTGAAGTTCACCCGCTTCGACATGGATCACGCCCCAAACGCCCGGCTTCGTCGAGTGGTCGTTGAGCAGACCAGCGGGCACGGTGGTCTCGGTGAACGTCGGCGTCCGCTTATAGGATTGGAGGCCCTGCGGCAGCACGATCATGCCGTGGTTCGTTCGCGGTGGAACCGGACCCCGAGCTGAAGGCTTTCGGCGATGCGTTGAGCCTTTTCCTGAAAGGCGGCCGCCGCATCGGGGCCGAGTGTCTCTTCGGTAACTTCGGCCCACAGCGATAGCCAGCGGCCGAAGTTCTCCCGCGTCATGTGCTCGGTGTGCCGGAGATGCGCGACCATCGGCTGACCCTTGTAACGACCGCTCGTCAACATGACCGACGACCAGAACGCCTCCAACTTGCCGAGATGGTGCGGCCAGTCGTCGATCGCGCCGTTGAAGATCGGACCGAGCACTGCATCGGCGCGCACGCGGTTGTAGAACCGGGGCACCAGGCGGGCGATGTCTCGTTCGGCGACTATTGCTTCGGTCATTGTCAGGCAGCCTTGCGTGCCTCGAGGAGGCGGGAAATGGCGCTGTTAACTTCGTCGCCGACCAGCGGTTTTTCAATCACCGCCGCGCCGGCGGCCCGGACGACGAGGACCAGGTCGCGCAGCGTCGCGCTGTCGGGCAGCTTGCCGCGCGCGCCCCGAGTTCGTTTCGAGAACGAAAGATTGTGACTGCTCGGGCTCTGTTGCGATGATCCCGCACCGACGATTTGACGATGCTTTGCCGATTTTTGATGGCGAAGTGCCCGGTCCATAAAAATCGTGGAACGCCCGTCCCAAAGCGGCCGAGTCACACGTTTCCTTTCTTTCGACGCAAAGACTGACGCGCTATATCTACGGTCGAAACGCGAAAACGCGTCGGCTGGGTGGCCCGAACATCGTCGAGATCTTCACGTCACGAATCGGTTCTTCGCAATGCACCAAACTTCATGGCTGCCCGCCCCACTATCCTGATCCTCGTGGTGCCGGCTCTCGGCTTCGGGGCGGCTGCAAAGGGGGCCGAACCCGTTCTGGTCGTCACCGGAGAACGGGCGCCACGAACGGCAGCCCAAACTCCGTCGAGCGTAGCGGTAGTCACCGGCGGCGATCTCGACAAAGCCATCGGCAGCACCCGGATCGAGGACATACTGTCGGGCATTCCCAACGTCCGCCTGGGGTCCGGCAGCGAGGGACCGACGATCCGCGGACAGGACGGAAACGGCCCGCTGCGCGATCTTCCCGCATTTCTCAGCGGCAACCGACCGCGCGTAACCCTGCAGATCGACGGCCGTCCGGTCACTTACAACGAGCTTGCATACGGGGTGACCAATTTGTGGGACCTCGACCGGATCGAAGTGTACCGCAGCCCGCAGACCACCACCCAAGGCCGAAACGCGATCGCCGGCGCCATCTTCGCCTACACCCGCGCACCGACTTTCGAGTGGGAGGGACGCGTTCGCGGAACGCTCGGCACGTATGACACCCGGCAAGTGTCGGCCACGCTTTCGGGTCCGGTGATCGCCGACACCTTGGCCATGCGCCTGTCGGCCGACCTGCGGACCAGCCGCCCCGCAAGCACCATAACCGCGCCCGGAACCGGGACCGACTACAACCGCGACCGCTACGCCGTCGTTCGCCTGAAGCTGCTCGCCACGCCGGCTGCGTTGCCGGGTCTGCAGCTATCCGCCACGGCCACGCACAACCGTTCCGCCGCGCCGCAGATCGAAGGCGTGCGCGCACCCTTCGAGGAGCGCCGCGATCCCGAGGCGACCTACGGCTTTTTCGACGTGCGCGTTGATTCAGATGTGATCGAAGGGGTGTGGGACTTCGCGGCCGGCTGGAGCGCGAAGCTGACCGCCACTGGCGGCGACGCACTCATCCGCCGCACCGCCCCGCCCGGCTTCGGGGTGACCCAGGTAACCGGCCGCGACGCAGGGACCGAAGGGGTGCTGACGTGGCGGCCCGGCCCGTCGCTGAGCCTGCTCGCGGGCGTGAACCTGGCAGGGGCGAGGCTCGATCAGCGCATCGATCTGCGCGCTGCGCAATTGGGGAAGGGGGAGTTTCACGACCGCCAAACATCGCTCGGCCTGTTCGGCCAAGGCGAATGGCAGCCGGCGCCGCGACTGACCCTGACCGCCGGGGTGCGCTATCAGCGTGACGACCAGGATCGCACCGGCATACTGGGGATCGGCACGGGATTGCCGCAAGCGCTCGATTTTCATCAACGGTTTGCGCGGCTGCTCCCCAAGTTCAGCGCCAGTTGGGAGGTGCTCGACGGGGTGAGAGCCGGCGTTCTGGCGCAGCGCGCCTACAACCCTGGCGGGGTAAGCCTCGATGCACGGCGGCGGGTGGTGCAGACTTTTGGCGCGGAGACGCTCTGGGATTACGAGCTGTTCTTCCGCGCCGCGCCGCCGGGCGCCCCGTTCTCGGCGTCGGTCAATGCATTCTATTACGACCAGGCGAACCTGCAGCGAACCTTGCAGCGGCAGATCTTCACCCCTGGCGGAGTGGTGACGGTAGCGGAGATCGGGAACGCCCTGGCGGGCTACAACTATGGCGCCGAGCTCGAGGCAAGCTGGCAGACGACCCCACGCCTTAGGCTTTCCGGCGGGATCGGGATCTTGCGCACCCGGTTGACCCGCACGCTTTCACCCACGGACCCGCTGCTCGGCAAGGAATTCCAGCTTTCGCCGCACCTGACGGCGGCGCTGCGGGCTGAATGGCGTCCGACGGATGCGTTCCGCTTTTCGCTGCAAGCGCGGCATCACAGCGGGTATTTCAGCGACGATCTGAACGATCCGACCCGCCGGGTCGCTGGGGCCGAGGTGATCGACGCCGCCGCCAGCTGGACGGGTGGGCCGGTCACCGTTTCGGCATACCTGCGCAATGCGCTCGACGCGTTTTACCTGACCTACAACAGCGGCCCGGGCTCCCGGCTGGCGACCGCGGGCGATCCGCGCGAGTTCGGCCTGTCGGCGGATATGCGATTCTGACCTCTCGCGCACCCGTGGACCGTTCGCTAGTCATGCGGCGATGAACGACGCATATCCGCATCTGGCGCCGGGACAGCGGCTGAGCGCCAAGCCCTTGGCGATGCGCGAGGATTTCCGCCTCGGCAATCTGGTGGTGCGTCCGTCTCTGCTCGGCATCGAGGGGCCAGCAGGGGCTACGAAAGGCGAGCCGCGGGTCATCCGCGTGCTACTCGCCCTTGCGGACGCGCAAGGAGCGGTCCTGTCGCGCGAGGCGCTGCTCGAGCAGTGCTGGGACGGCCTCATCGTTGGTGACGACGCGATCAATCGCGCGGTCGGCGAACTGCGCAGGCTGGTGGCGGCCGCCGGCGGGACTGTCGAGGTCGAGACCGTGCCGCGGGTCGGCTACCGATTGACGGGAACTCAAGCGGCTCCGATCGCTCTTGCGGCCGAACCGGCCCAGGCCGAGACCAGACCCATTCGCCGTCGCGCCATGCTGGCGGGTGGAGCAGCATTGGCGGTCTGCGCCGTCGCGGGCGGCGCAATTTATCGAGCGAAGCGCCGCGACCGCGAACTCGACGCGCTGGTCGAGCGCGGGCGGCTCTTGCAGGCTTCGGGTGAGCCGCGAGCACGAGAGCGGGCGATCTCGCTATTCAAACAAGTGACAGCCGCCGATCCGGACCGGGCGGACGCGTGGGGCTGGCTCGCCGCGGTGCAGATCGGTCAGCCGGCGTCCCTTGCCCCCGCGCAAAGAGCGCTCGCGCTCGATCCCGGAGAGCCGAACGCGCGTGCGGTAATGGCGGCCCAGCGCCTCGATCTCGACGACTGGGTCACCTATGAAGACAAGTTGCTCGGGATCGTTCGCGACGCTCCTGATTGCGCGCTCGCACTGGCCGCGATCACCTTGTTCTACCAGGGCATGGGGCGCTGCCGGGACTCACTGCGCTTCAACGAGCGCGCCATCGCGGTCGAGCCGTTCAACCCGGCGCACCAGGCGCGGCGCGCGATGAAGCACTGGATATTCGGCGACCTCGCCAAGGCGGATCAGGTCGCCAATCGTGCCGCCCAGCTTTGGCCGCGAATGCCGAGCGTGTGGAATGCGCGCATGATCATCCTGGCATTTACCGGCCGGCCCGAAGCCGCTCGCGCCTTGCTCGAGGACGATGGGCAACGGCCCGGCAATCTCGCTCCCGTGACGATCGCCGCCTGGCGCGCGACGCTGCAGGCCATCGCTGACCGCACAGCAGATGGCGCACGCAAAGCGAAGCCGGCGATTATGGCGGCCGCCACCCGATCGCCGGGAATGGCGGCGAACGCGATCATGGCTTTCTCGTATCTCGGCCTGGTCGACATGGCATACGGCGTTGCCGACGGCCTGCTGACTCAGAACGGCACGGTGATCCAAGGGGCCGGTGGGACCGTGTCGCGAGACCTCTACTCAGGGCCGGTGTGGGGTCGAACCCAGTTCGTGTTCGTTCCGGCCTGCGCCAACTTGCGCGCCGATGCGCGGTTCACCGACCTGTGCCGGCGCACCGGACACGTGGCCTACTGGAAGGCGCGCGGCGTCGGCCCCGATCCCTTCGTCAGGGGCTCGCTGGCGCTCTAGGTTGCGTCCGGACACAGGGCAAAAGACCGCAATTTCATCAATCATCACCAAAACATCGGCTCCTCATCGGGGTCGCATCATCGCCAGCCTGTGCCGGTTGCCGTACTGTGCAGTCGTCCGCTCGCTGCGGCGATCAACACATGAGGCCCCGATGAAAGTGCAAATCCCTGCCGCCATCCTGGCCGCCGCATTGGCCGCCAGCCCGGCCGCGGCAAATCACATCTTCACCCCGACGCCGTTCCCGACGCGCGGCGAATGTGAGGCGGACAATGCGCAGCTCAGCAATGACGATGCGGTACGCCAGTTTCCTCTCCGCCCCGATCTGTTCTCGAGCCTGGGCGAAGCGCGCAGCTTCCTGACCCGCGCGTTCACCTGCGAGTACCATGAACACGTCGGCTACTGGTATCTCGCCGACCACCGGCGCGAGGTGATCGCCAGCGAATGGTTCAAGCGCAGGCAGTAGCGCATGACCGATCATCAGTCACACGGCTCGCCGGAAATCGCGCCTAAGTCGGCCCGCATCGCGGCGGTGTGCGAACGCGAGATCGCGGCGATTACTGCCCGGCTCGGAACCTGCCGGGATGCGGACGGCCGCACGAAATTGCTGCGCGAGCGGGCCGACATCCGCCAGTTGCTCGATTTCGCGGTACGGCAGGAGGACTACACGGCGTGGGCGGCCGGGTCGGATCAATGATGCCGCGCGAATGACGATAAAGGTCATCGCGGCAGGATTGGGCCGGAACGCGACGCTATCGATGAAATTCGCGCTGGAGACGCTGGGCTTCGGGCCGTGCCATCACATGACCGAGGTTTTCGCGGCCGAGCGGCGACAGGTGCCGCTATGGCTCGAGGCCGCGCGGGGGCGGCCGCGCTGGGAGGCGATCTTCGACGGCTTCGGTTCGACCAGCGACTACCCGTCGGCCACCCACTGGCGGGAAATTGCCGCCCACTTTCCCGACGCCAAGGTGGTGCTGACCACCCGCGATCCGGACGCGTGGTTCGATTCGGTTTCGGCGACGATCCTGTCGCCCTGGATGCAGCAGGCCCATGACGGGACGCCGCTCGGCACGTTGTTGCAAGCAACCGTCCGCGATCCGATAGGGAAGCAGATCGCCGATCGCGGTTTCGTCACCCGTTGGTACCGCGATCGCAACCGGGCGGTGATCGACGGCATTGCGCGCGACCGTCTGCTTCGGTTCGACCCGCGCGACGGCTGGCGGCCGCTGTGCCGCTTTCTCGGCGTGCCCGAGCCGAGTGTCCCGTTCCCGCGCGTCAACACCAGGGCAGAACTCGGCCGCGCGGGCGGTATGGCGGGAGCCATGACCCGCGATCCGCTCGCGCGCGAGCGCTTTGCGCGACTGTACATCGAGCAGATGCGCGACCGCGCGTTCGCGGGCGATAACTGACCGAAGCCGCGAACATCGGCACAACATCGGCAACTCATCGGGGCGCCATCATTCATCTCGTTGCGCCGCTCCTGCAGCATGAATGGCAGGAGGTGACCGATGGTTCATTTGACTCGACGCGATGCGCTCGCCGGTGCGGGAATGGTGCTGCTGGCCGGATGCGGCGGAGGCGATAGCAGCGCGCCGCCGCCGACCAGCTCGGGCCCGACCCCGGCGCCCACTCCCACTCCAACGCCGACGCCGACCCCACCGCCAGACCTAGGATCCTTCGGCACCCTCGGAGCCTTGACCTCGCAGACCTTCGCAACGCTCGGCTATTCGGAGCGCGGGCGCGGCAGCGGCTGGGACTTCATCCCCGAATCCGGCTCACTCACCAGCCAGCCCGGGCATGGTATGCGCTTCGAGGCCCCTAGCCGCCTGCTCCTGAACGTACCGACCGTCGGTGAAGGCGAACTCGTTCCGCGCGACAACCGGGGAGGATTTATCGGCGGCGAGCGGATCGACGGGACGTTCAACGTGCTCGGCGGGATATGCCAACTCGTGCGGCACTTCGTAGCGGACTCGCTGCAGAAGTACGTCATGCAGGGCTATTTCGTCAGTGCCCCGGAGGCGAACCAGTCACAGGCCAATCTGATGCTGACGTTTGCGTATGGCATCGCCACCGCGCCGGGCGCACTCCCCACGACCGGCGCCGGCGACTATGCAACGAGCTACAGCGAGAAGGGCCTTGCCTTCCGTGCCGATTACTCGGCGCGGTTGGTCACCGGGACGATCCCCTACTACGGAAACGGCCCAGCCTTAACCTCGTTGCTCAAGGACGTGTCGATCAGCGCGGACGGCGCAAGCTTCAGCGGCCGACTGCTGCCGCCGGACGGTTCGCCCGAGGGCACGATCCAAGGCCTGTTCATGGGGCCGGCCGGTGAGGAATTCATCGCGCTCACCGTGCTGAAATCGGGGCAAGCCATAAGCATATTCTCCGGCACGAGGCTGCCTTGAGGAAGGTAAGCGCCCGAGTGCTCGGCGCTGAACCACGCTCGCGGCCTATGCGGCACGGCGATCGCCGACTCGACGGCCATGCTTCCACGCCTCGCATTGCGGCGCGGTGACTTCGCATCGACATCGTGAAAGCCTGGCGCACCCGACAGGATTCGAACCTGTGACCTCTGCCTTCGGAGGGCAGCGCTCTATCCAGCTGAGCTACGGGTGCGCACTCAAGAGGGCGGGCGCTTAGCAAAGGCCTTCCGGGCTTGCCAGCGGTTTGCGCGCATTAGCGATTTGGCAAGCGGAGCTGGGTTAACGCGGGCGTCACGATGAACGCCGTGCCCACCGATTTCGCCGCCACGCACCCCGATGCGACCGTTCGCGGAGCGAGCGCGATGAGCGTGCAGTGGGCGGCGCTGCAGGATGCCGCCGCCGCGGTCGCGCAGATGGCCGGCCTCGCGCCCGAAGACCCGAGCGCGCAGGTGCGCAACTTCCCCGCGCTGATCAAGGGCGCGGGCGGCTGGCGGATGAAGCTCGCCACCGATGGCGTCGCCGACCTTTCCGCGATGATGCGCTCTGGCGTGAAAGCGCTGCTGGCCGTGGCCGCGCGCGGGCAGGACCCGACCGCCGCCGCCCTCAGCTTGTGGCGCGAATTCCACCACGCGCGCGCCGCGCTGCTCGGGCTGGTGCCCGAACAAGGCCACATGGGGTCTCTTCCCAAAGGGTGAGTACACGCGCCAGAACGGTCGGCGACAAGCCGACCGCAAAGCCGAACGGCCACCTGCAGGCGCCCTGAAGCGGAGCGGAAGGAACGCGCCGAGGGAGTCGAACACGGGCGGAGCCCACCAGCGCGCGGAGCGCGCTCGCAATCAGGAATCCTTGACGTAGTTCGCCTTTCGTTCCACTCGGGCCTCATGCCCGATTCACCCGCGCTTGCGCTTGCTGCCGAACGTCATGACGCCATTGCCGTGGCGCGGGGCATCTGTCGGCTGTTCGCGCGCAACGACATCTGGTGCCTCACCGAAATGCCGCTCCGGAACGGCCGGCGGGCGGACCTGATGGGCGTCGATCCCAAGGGGCGGATCGTGATCGTCGAAATCAAGGTCAGCCGCGCGGACCTGGTGGGGGACGGCAAGTGGCCCGACTACCTCGACTTCTGCGACCGGTTCTACTGGGGCGTGCCGCCGGGGATCGATTGCGCGATCCTCGACGGCCTCGACTTCAGGCCCGACTGCTGCGGGGTGATCGTCGCCGACGGCTACGATGCCGAGATCGTCCGCCCCGCCCCGAGCCACCCGCTTGCCGCCGCGCGGCGCAAGGTCGAGATCGAGCGGCTCGCGCGCACCTCGCTGCGGCGTCAGATCGTCTCGGGCGACCCGCACTGCGCGCCGTGGGGACAAGGGTTGTAGGACAAGCGCCGCCGCGCCCATAAGCGCGCGATGCTGAACGCGATCATCCTCTCCGCGATGGCGATGACCGCGATCGTCGCGCTGCGTTATCTCGCGGCGAGTGGGGTCTTCGCGTTCGCCACGAGCCGGGTGCGGCCGGGCCACTACGCCGGGCTCGACGCGCAGATACGGCGTGAGATCGGCTGGTCGCTCGCCTCGGCAGCGATCTATGGCATCCCCGCCGGGGTGGTCGCCTGGGGCTGGCAGGCGCGCGGGTGGACGCTGCTCTACACCGACTGGCACGCTTACCCGCTGTGGTACTCGGCCGTAGCCCCGCTGCTCTACCTGCTCGCGCACGACACCTGGTTCTACTGGACGCATCGTCTGATGCACTGGCCCGCCGCCTTCAAGGTCGCGCACGCGGTGCACCATGCCAGCCGCCCGCCGACCGCGTGGGCGGCGATGAGCTTCCATCCGATCGAGGCGCTGACCGGTGCGATCGTCATCCCGGCCCTCGTGTTCGTGATCCCCATCCATGCCGCGATGCTGGGCATTGTCCTGTTGATCATGACCGTGATGGGGGTGACCAATCACATGGGATGGGAGATGTTTCCGCGCAGGCTGGTTCATTCCCCCGCAGGGAATTGGCTGATAACCGCCAGCCATCATCAACGGCACCACGACCTCTACAAATGCAACTACGGGCTCTACTTCCGCTTCTGGGACAAGCTGTGCGGCACCGACCGCGGCCTTGCTACGCCCTGATTGCCGCAGGCGCCGCCACGCTGCTCGGCGGCGCGGCCGATCCGGGCGGGACGGTGAGCCTCAAGATCACCGGGCTGCGCAGCACGAAGGGGCAGGTGATGATCTGCCTGACCCGCGAGGCAGATCACTTCCCCGATTGTAGCGGCAGCACCTCGGCCCGCTCGGCGATCGTGCCAGCGACGCAGGCCGAAGTGACCTTCGCGCACTTGCCGCAAGGCCGCTACGCGATTTCGGTGCTGCACGACGAGAACGCCAACGGCCGCGCCGACAAGACGCTCGGCCTGATTCCGCGCGAAGGATTCGGCTTCTCGCGCGACGCGCCGGTGCGCATGGGGCCACCCAAGTTCGACGCCGCGGCGTTTGCGGTCGAGGGCCACGACGTCACCCAGTCGGTGCGGATGCGCTACCTGATGTGACCGCCCGCGCGGCGAAAAGTCGCGGCGCGGGCTTAACGGGATGTTTACCACGCCGCGGCACAACCGCCCCGATCGCTTCGTGCATAGGGGTTTAGCCAGCGTCATGGACACCTTTCGGGGACAATTCGGCAGCGTCGGCGTCGATTACGACGAACCGCTCGATTTGACTGTCGAGGACGCGGCCGACCGCGAGCTGCCGCCGAGCCCCGTGGGCCAGGACGAGCGCCGCATGCAGGTGCGCGCGTACAACCACTGGGCGAGCCTGCTCGCCGACCGCAACCTGCCCTCGATCGAAGATCTCGACCCGGAAAGCCTGCCCGACTTCGGGCCGTTCTCGGTCCTGCTCGACTTCACCAATGGCATCGATGACCCGGCGGTGCGCTACCTTGGGGCCGAACTCGCGACCGAGTGCGACGCACCCAGCGGCATAAGCCAGCTGTCGGACGTCCCGGCGCGCTCGCTGCTGAGCCGCATCACCGACCACTACATGCAGATCCTCGCCAACCAGGCGCCGATCGGGTTCGAGGCGGAGTTCATCAACCAGCGCGGCGCGACGATCCTCTATCGTGGGATCCTGCTGCCGTTCTCGAGCGACGATGACACCATCGATTTCATCTACGGCGTGATCAACTGGAAAGAGATGGCCGACCAGCTGACCAGCGACACGCTGCTGCTGGAGATCGACCAGGCGCTGGAAACCGCGCCGGAACCCGAAATCCGCGCGCCCGATCCGGTCACCGACTGGGCCGACGGCCCGGGGGCGATCGAAGTGCCCGCCCCGCGCGTGCCGGTGCTCGACCACCGCGACGACGACATCTTCCCGCAACCCGCGTTCGGTGTCGACGACGAATCGTTCGACGAGGACGAGGAGGGCGAAGGGGCCGACCTCTACGAAGCAATCGAGGCGGTCGACGAAGAGCCGGCGGACAACACCCGCTTCGCCTCGCTGCTCTCGCTGGGCGGCGCCAAGGTGGGC